>NZ_JBFUIU010000157.1:0-14393 GCF_056401695.1 Variovorax sp. P4_D9 | reverse complement strand
CTTCCATGCCGATCACGCAGGGCGGCAGCGCGGCGATGAGCTCGAGGGTGCGCGCCACATTCGGACGCACGAGCTCGGGCTTGCCGGCTTCGTTCACTGCGTGGACGGCGAAAACGGACTTGGCGAGACCGATGCCAACGTACAAAATAGTCACGGGGCTTCCTCTTTCCGAGTGAGTTGATGGAACTTCGCAACCCCATCGTGGCACTTTGCTGCCGGCAGCCGCAATACGCAGCGGCTTAATCGGGACGGGGAGCTCCCTTTCATTCGGTTCGGATCCCTGCAACGGCGTTGGCCAGGATTGCAGGCTATCTCATGCAGGGTTGGGCCGTTACTTCAACTGATACCACAGTGTCAGCAAGAAGGTGTTCTGGGTGCGCGACATCGTCACCGGGCTGCGACCGGCGTCGCCGACCAGGCGAGCCACCAGCCACTGGCCGGACAGTTTCCAGCGTGGGTCGATGCGCACCACGGCATTGAGCGACACGTTCACGTCGCTCCAGCCGGCGCCGGGCGTGAAGACGGGCAGATTGCTCGCGACCGACTCCGCAGGCGTCACGCCGTAGTAGCTGCGCACGTACGCCCCGTTGGACCAGGTGGTACCAAGCGTCAGCCCGAGCAACACGGCGTCTCCCAATGGCGCGCCGAGGGTCGCGCCAGCCTCGAACTGCGTGCCATTCCGATCGGAGCCCGAACCGGTGAGCAAGCTCGACTGCAGCACCAGGAACTTCCACGGCTCGTAATTGAGGAACAGGCCGGCGCCGAGCCGRTTGCCGACATCGTCCAGCCGGCGAGCACGCGAGAGGTCGTCGTTGCGACCGAAGACGGGCCAAAGTCGCGCGCCGAACTGCAGGTCTTCGCGCTTCGAGAAATTCCAGCCGGCGCCGATGTCCGTCGAGACGAAGCCCCCGGTTGTCGATTGGAAGTCGACGCCCAGGAGCGGCAGGGTCTTGGTCCGATCCGATCCGGGCGCTTCTGGATAGCCGGCCAACGCTGGACCTATTGCCAGCGTGTAGCCTTCCTTGGGCGGTGCACCAATGAGGATCAAGCCGCCCAACGCGTGGGCGAGGGCCGGGAAGAAGAGCAATAGGGCGAGCAACAGGCGATGGCGCATTCGGGATTCTTTACATGGAATTCTCTGCCCCGTGCATGCGAGACAGTGCTGGCTTCAGCCAGGCGGGCCGCCGATCGTATCAAGGACAGCAACGCGTTTCCGTTTGACACACTGCTTGGTCAGAGCGCCGTGGCCACATTCCTCTCGACCCTAAATGCACGCGGGCGTAGCGCAAGAGTCGGTTATGGTTCGCCCCGTTTGTGATCCGCACAAAGAGCGGCGACCCTTGATTTTTCATGTATTCGACGTGCCCATCGTCGGCAGCGGGCTGGCTGGGTTGAGCACCGCGCTGCACGCGGCACCCACGCATCGCGTGGCCATCATCATCATCAGCAAGCGCTGCAAGACGACGCCAGTCATTGGGCTCAAGGCGGCGCCCCCGCGGTGCTGGCGGAAAAGCAATGTCCGTTCACCTTTTCATCGAGAGAACGAGCCTTCACCATGTTCCGCACCTGCTCAAATCGGTTCTGGTGCAAATTTTCCGTACGGCCGAACGGCTTCGTGAGTGCGTTGCGCCGGTCAGGCCGAAAGCACTGCGTTCCAGATTTCGGACGCGGCCTGGCCCGCAGTACACAGCCGACCCAGGTTGAACTGGCCTTTCCGGATGCGATGCAGCAACTCCGACGCCAGTAATGAYCACTGCCGCGCGTTCGAAAAGCTGCTCGAGCAGGGGCTTGATGCGCGACTTGACGCCTCGTTGAATCTGCTCGACCAGATTGTTCAAGTATCGAGATGATCGCAGCCGAGTGTCTTTCCAGCGAGGGCTCTGCTCGGGCAACTCCCGCGCTGCGATGATGCGATGCGGCGTAGCCGTCCAGGGTGAGGCTGACCGGAGGCCGTCCTTGAATCTTCAGCGACTTGCGAAAGAAGGCCTTGGCCGCCTTCACATCGCGGTTGGCGCTCAGGCGAACATCGACCTGTCTGGCCTGCTCGATCGACGGCACGATAGGGATAGGCCCACCTGCCGCGGATCTTCACATAGGTTTCGTCGACTCGCCAGGAGCGGCCGGCCTTGCGAGCGAATCGCCGACAACCGTTACGGCCTGGTCGTCAACGCCATGGTCACGCAGGCCGACGGCTGTGCCGAACGTGAAGCGGCCAAGGTCATGATCAGCGACCCACGTCGAGCAGCCGCGATTGCGGATACCGAGGTCACGCTCGGGGCCGGCAAGGACGATGACGCGGCCGAGTTCATCGCGGCGCTGCATCGCATGAAATTCACGCCGGATGTGACGCAGAGCAAATTGGGACGTCGCTCGGCGGTGGAAGACGAGATCGCCCAGAGCGAGGGCTATGCGATCTCGCAACGCAAGCCAAAACTCGATCGAGCAGGGCTCGGCTGGCCCAGTTCTTCGGCCCCATCCGGCAGGTGATGGTGTCGCTGCATTGAGGACGCTACTCTGGGTCTATCGCCGAGGTTTGTAGCCTGATGCGCGGCCCCGCGCTGGGACGACCGCGGGGCCATCTATGGCTTGTGCACGTGGACAACGCCGGTCATGAACGGATGCACGGTGCAGTAGTAGGCGTAGTCGCCTTCCTTTGAAAAGGTAACCTCGTACCGATCGTCGGTGTCCATTGCTTTCGAGGCGATGACCTTTTCCTGGCCCGGCGCGCTGGCAACAGTGTGTGGCACCTCGTCGTGATTGACCCAGCGCACTTTGGATCCGGGCGCAATCGTGATCTCCTTGGGCCCGAAGACGAACTTGCTGACGTCGACGGTCATCGCGGCGTCCGCCGCAAGGCCAGCCGAAGGACTCAACGCGCCGCAAGCGACCAGCGCAAACAGTGCGCCCCAACGATTCAGACAGAGTTGATCGAACATGGCGTGGCTCCTCGAATTGGTCGTGAGATAAAGTCGGGATGGGCTCAGCCTTCGAGGGGCCGGTCGACCATGGCAAGCTCGCTCTTGCCGCGGACCAGGCTGATTTGCCGAGTGCCGAGCAGCTTGCCGAGCTCACCGGCGGGGACTTTGACCGGGCCGGGCTCGCCAATCCCCTCCTGGCCTGGCTTGGGCAACGGATAGGCGAGCGACATCGCCGTGTGCAGCGCAACGCTGCCCTCGACTTTTTGCAGCACCTGGTGAATATGCCCGTTGAGTACGGTGACCGATCCATACGGGCGCAGAAGCGCAAGCGCCTGGTCAGAATCGGCGGTGCCCCAGCCCCAAGGTTCCCAAACCGTCCAGAGCGGAATGTGCGCCATGACGACGATCGGCGTCGAGCGCGAGACACCGGCGAGATCGCTCTTGACCCAGGCCAGTTGCTCGTCGCCCAGTGCGGCTAGAGTGCCTGCCTTGAAGTTGAGCACATTGTTCAGCCCGATGAAGTGCACGCCGCCCTGATCGAAGCTGTACCAAGCGCGGCCCTTGCCGTCGTGGTCGAAGAACTTCAGGTAGCCGGTGACACCATCGTCGATCGTGTCGTGCTCACCCGGTACGGTATGGACGCGGTCGACGCGAATCTCCTTGAGGATTTCCTTGGCGCTGCCGAATTCCTCGGCTTTTGACAAGTGGCTGACATCGCCCGTATGCACGACGAATGCAGGAGCCTGAGGCAGCGCATTGATGTCGGCGATGGCGCGGCGAAAGCTGCCGACGACATCGGGGTTGGCCTCCTTGTGAAAGCCAATGTGGGTGTCGCTGATCTGTACGAAGGTCAGCGCATCGCGTGCAGCGACTGGCGGCATGCCAGTACCGGTTGCACCCAGGGCGCGCGGTATGCCGCCGCTCACGGTCCAGACGACGGCTGCGCCGCCCCATGCGGATAGACAACTGAGGGCGCGACGTCGGCCCGGATCGTACGTATTCATGAACTGCTCCTGTCAATGGGTTGAAGGTCGTTGCAAAGGCAATACGTAGCAAGGCAGAGATTTATTCCCGCCTTTTGCGCGAGTGCGCACTCGCCCGCGGAATAGTTTCCGTTCGGGCGCAGTCATCGCTTCATGTGTGTTGACAACAGGACTCGCATATGACCTTGACCGCCCATCACCTGCGCCTGGGTTCGGGTGTGGTGCTCATGAGCTACATCTCGCTGCACCTGTTTAACCACATGCTGGGCATCGTGTCGTTGGCGCTCGCGGAGGCTGGGTTGCGCTTGTCGATCCGGCTGTGGCAAAGCGCGCCGGGCACAGCGGCACTGTACGGTGCGTTCGCGCTGCACTTTGCGCTTGCATTGCGCACGATCTACCAACGCCGCGAATGGCATTTGCCGGCCACAGAGTGGCTTCGTCTGTGGTCGGGCTTCAGCCTTCCTCTGCTGCTGATCGGCCACGCCGTGAACACGCGGCTAGCGACGTCCTTCTACGCTTTCGAGCCGAGTTACGAAAAGATCATCGCCGGACTGATCTCGGGCGGCACGCAGGGTTGGCAGATCGCGCTGCTCGCGCCAGGCTGGGTGCATGGTTGCCTGGGCCTGTGGATCACGGCGCGTCATCGCGTTCCATTGCGCCGCGCCCGGCTCGTATTGGCCGCGATTCTCGTTGTGGTGCCGCTGCTCTCGGCTGCGGGGTTCATACGCATGAGCCGCAGCATCGAGCCTCGCGCAGCCATCCTTGTGACACATGCGGCAGAGACGCGCCCTCGTGCGGCGGCGCTCGCTGCATGGCGTCGAGCCCTGCTGGGCACTTACCTGTCGCTGCTCGCCGGCTCGTTTGTAGCCGGCCGATGGCGCGATGCGAAGAGGAGCGACTCGGCAGCGCCGTGATTTGGGGCGGTCGCCCGCGGCAGAAAACAGCGCGCCACCGGGGCTACTATCCGGCGTCGGGCGCTGCCAGGCGCTTGCGTACCAGCCCCGTGAAGGTTTGCAACTCCGCGGCATTCATGTCTGATACTGCCCAGGCATGCATTCCGGCCCGTCGCCAGTGCACGATGTTGTAGCCCTGTCGCACGAGCAATTCGGGTGGGACTGACTCGCTGTCAGGCGTCGGCCAGACGAACAGGTTGATGACGTGCGGTCCGGCCTGATAGACCAGCGCAGCGACAGCCCGACCGTCCAGGTAGTCGAGCCGGCCGCCTGTCAGCGGGAAGCCTTCGGCCGCGAGGTCGATGACCGGCGGGGAGAAGTCGAGCTTGCCGGCAAACCACGGTTTGACGGTGTGATGGTCGGACGAGGCAACGTCCACCAAGTGAGACCCCATCAGTGAGCGGACATGGCTGGCCATCACGGCATCGCGCGTCAGGTCCTGCGCGGGCACCACGAGCAGGCTGAAAGCAATGCCCCAGGCGCTCGCGGCGCCGGCGCCGTATACGGCGGCCGCCTCCAGCCAGCGACGCCAGCGCGCCGCGACCGGACTCGCTGCGGGAGGCGTCGGCGTCGGCGCGGCCGCTGTCCGCACTTGGGCCAGGATGCGGCCAGTCAACCCGGCAGGTGGTGCGTACCGAGTGGCCTCKCTCCGGATCAGCGTCCCGAGGGCGTCGTCTTCATGCGTTCGCATCGCGCCTCCTTGCTGCAATTGTGGTTCCATGCTCGGCCCGCAGCGCCTCGCGCAGCAGGGCACGGGCACGCGACAGGCGTGACATCACCGTTCCGAGCGGGATGCCGGCGACCCGCGCGATGTCCTCATACGACATCTCCTCCAACTCGCGCAGCACGATCACTTCGCGGAACGCCGGTGCAAGCGCCTCGATCGCCGCATTGACGCGCTTGCCGAGGACATGCTTGTCCCACAGGTCGGCAGGATCGACGCTGCTGTCCGGCCACGCAGCCGTGGCCAGACCGGTGATTTCGCTGTCGCGCATTTCGTCGAACTCGATCTGATCGCCCAGACGGCGTCGTTCGCGCATGCAGTCGTAGCAGGTGTTGCGCACGATGCCCATCAACCAGGGTCTGGCATCTTCGCCGCGCAGATCGTCGAAAAAGCGCAAGGCGCGCAAGTAGGCGTCCTGCACTGCGTCTTCGGCCTGCTGCGCGTCGCGCAGCAACCAGCGCGCCAGGTTGTAGGCGGCAGGAAGGTGCATCAAGGTTGCGGCCTCGAATTGGCGGGTGCGATCCATCATGGGTTTCTTCCTTGCATGACGGGGCCGGGCGCCGGGTTATTCCGGGCGTGTGTCGGGTTTTCGATCCGTCATGCGTGCTGAAAGTTCTGTTCCGTTCCCGCTCCAACCGCGCAACTGCACAGGAGGCAGCCACTTCAAGTCGTTTCCGGTAGTTGTTCACGCTTTCAGGAGCAATGCATGCGAGGGCATGGGTCGCCGTTGTTCAGCCAGGAATATTCCGCGGACCACCTCCGTACTGCACCAAGAGGCTGAGAGGCCTCAACCACGGCACAGGCGGTGCCGCTCAACCCAGGAGATCAGCATGTGTACATTCGATCCAAAATCTTTCCCCCAAGCCGGCTCGGCAGTTGCCGGTCCGCAACTCCAGGCCAACGAGGGCGATGCTCGAACGCTTCAAGGTGCAAGCGCGTGCGCGACAAGACGCGATGCGCCTGGCCGCTGGCAGTTCGCTCGCGCCACTGGCACCTTGTTCCTTCTCGCTGCACTCGGCGCAGCAGTCCATGCCGAAGGGGGCATGACGCGCGCGCAGGTCAAGGCCGAGCTGGCCGAAGCGATGCGAACGGGCAACATGCTCGCCTCGGGCGAAAGCGGCTTGACCCTCAGGGAGCTGAACCCGCGGGGCTATCCTGCCCCGGTTGTGGCAGAGGGCAAGACGCGCGCACAGGTCAGAACGGAACTGGCCGCCGCGATCCGAACGGGCGACATCATGGCCAATGACGAGAGCGGGCTGAGCGTCAACGAGGAGCACCCGCAGCTCTACCGTGCGCAGGTTGTGGCTGCGGGGAAGACCCGCGCTCAGGTCAAGGCCGAATTGGTCGAAGCGATCCGAACGGGCGACATGCTCGCGAATGACGAAACCGGCCTGAGGCTCAATGAGGAGCGCCCGCAGCGCTACGCCAAAGCGCGGGCGACAAATGGCGACGCGTCTCGGCTGGTGGCCGCTGAGGCACCCTCGGCCTCGGGCGGCGCCACGCAGTGACGCGTTCACTCAGGCCGGCCGGAGTCCGCCGCGGCCGGCCTGCGTCGCTCGACCCCGTGCAGCGGAGCGGCCGGCGCTGCCGCATAATTCGCGCGGGGGCACCATGCCAGGCTTCAGACTTCTCCGAACCCTGCGCCCGGCCGGAGCGCGCTCGGTTCGGCTGGCGAGCGGGCTCGTGCTGTTTGGCTATATCGGGACTCACCTGCTGAATCATTCGCTCGGCAATGCCTCTCTCGCATGGCTCGAGCGAGGCCTGGTGGTGCAGAAGTTCGTCTGGCAGGGGTGGCTTGGCACGACCTTCCTGTACAGCGCCCTGGTCATGCACTTCTTCCTGGGCCTATGGGCCCTGTATGAACGGCGCTCGCTGCATTGGACTCCGAGCGAGGTGGCGCAGCTCACTCTGGGCTTGTGCATTCCGCCGCTGCTTGCCAACCACCTCGTGAACACGCGAGTCGCCTTTGCCGAGTTCGGCTTGAACAAGGGCTATGCCCAACTGCTGTACTCGCTCTGGATCGCTCAGCCAGCGTTCGGCTGGGTGCAGCTGATGCTGCTCGTGGTTGCGTGGCTGCATGGGTGCTACGGCATCTGGTTCTGGTTGCGTTTGAAACCATGGTTCGGGGCTTGGCGCAGTGTGCTGCTGAGCGTTGCAGTGCTATTGCCGGTGCTTGCCTTGCTGGGCTATCTGCAAGGCGGCCGCGAGGTGATGGCGCTGGCCCAGAACCCGGACTGGCGCGCGCAAGCCCTGGCGCAGACTGTCGTCGGGACGGCAGCGCAAAATCGCTGGCTCGTCGATT
This sequence comes from Variovorax sp. P4_D9, assembly GCF_056401695.1. Lineage (NCBI taxonomy): Bacteria > Pseudomonadati > Pseudomonadota > Betaproteobacteria > Burkholderiales > Comamonadaceae > Variovorax > Variovorax sp. P4_D9. Next base: position 6,513 of record NZ_JBFUIU010000157.1, on the reverse strand, counting down.
TGCGCAATGACTTTTTTCTCTTCGATGGTGGCGCGCTGCTGCTGGTGCTCTCGGCGCGAGGGACGCGTGCGCTGTGGGAGCGCAGGAATGGGCGATTTTGCGTGCGCTATCCGGAGGGAAGTCAAGTCCACGCGCCATTCGGATTTTCGGTGTTGGACGCAAGCCGGATGGGTGGCATACCTCACGCGAGCGCCTGCGGGGGCCGCGCCCGATGCTCGTTGTGCCAGGTGCGCGTGGTCAGTGATGTGGTGCTCCCGGCGCCAGCGGAGGCGGAACGGCGCGTGCTGGAGCGGCTCGGCGCTGATTGGCGATACGTGCGCCTCGCATGCCAGTTGCGTCCGAAAGCCGATCTTGCCGTGTGGCCCCTGATACCGCCGGCGGCATCCGCGGCCTTCCAGCAGGGGAGCCGATGGGGCGCCATGCCGCAAGAGAGATTCGGCGCGTTCATGTTCGTGGACATGCGTGATTCCACACGGCTCGCAGCGGTGCAATTGCCGTTCGACAGCCTGTTCTTCGTCAGTCGTTTCCTGGGTGCGGCCTGCGCCGCCGTGGTGCAGCAAGGCGGGCTGCCAAACCAGTTCCTGGGCGACGGGGTCCTCGCCATATTCGGTCTGGATACCGAGCCTGCCACCGCATGCCGCCAGGCGCTGAGCGCGGTGCCACTGGTGGCGATGAACGTCGCGGCGCTGAACAAGGCGATCGAACCCCAGTTGCTGCAGCCCATACGATTTGGCATCGGAGTGCATTGCGGGCGCGCGGTCATGGGTGAGATCGGTTTTCGCGAGCACGTGACATTCACGGCGTTGGGGGACGCGTTGAACGTGGCCTCCAGGCTTCAGCAGTTGACAAGGGACGTCGGCTGCGAGGCCATCGTCTCGGACGCGGTGTTCCGGCACGCCGGGGTTTCGGCAACCGGCCTGACGCCGCTCAATGCGCGCCTGCGAGGCCGTGATGAGGCAGTGTGTGTCCGTGTGTTGCCCGATGCGCGGCAGATGCCTCGCGTGGACGGCGTTGACGCTTGATCTGGCCTTGGACGTGTAGAACAAAGTAAATCTGATACCGGCCACGCGCGCCGTTTTGCCTATGGGCGGTTGCTCTTGTGGTCCCAGATTTACCGCCGCAAGGATGAAAGTAAATCTGGTACTTCGCAACAGCGCAAACCAAATTTGATACTTCGCGAATCCAAGGACGCAAGGGCTGCGTAAGACATTGAATCATGAGGAGTTTCGCGCCCCGCTTCTCGACGCCGTTGGACGCGCCACGTCCGCGCGGTGCACCGCTGCTGGAAGGCTTCAGCCCTAAACTTGGCAGGCGAGTCCGCCTGTTCGATCGCACGACGTTCGATCGATGGCTTCGCCTGGAGGCCGATCCAACGGTGCTGTGCTTCTGCGAACGTCCCGTGCGCTTGGGCCCTGCTCTCGGGTCTCGCCTCGCTGACTTCTGGGTTTAGCGTGAAGAAGGCGAACTGTTGCTTCTCGTCGACGACGGTCACGATGAACTCAGTTCCCCTACGGCAAGTGACATCCATCCCGCTGCAACGCGTTGCTGCCGCTGACCTCGCCGCCGCGGCGATATGGATCGACAACTGGCAGCGCATGCTGCCAACGATCATCTCTACGCCGAGGGGGCCGTTCTTCGCCAACCTCTTGGAGGCCGTCGGCCATCCGGAGCCAGACAGTGGCTCGAACTCCGCCAAACGCATGCGCCTGATCAACAAGATCAAGGAGGCTTGCGCGCGCAGTGGCGGCGGCACGGTGGCACTGTTCTGCGACGAGGCGCAGCGCTACGATGAGAACGAGTACGAGTGGCTGCGCGATGTGCACGACCATCTGGATAGACTTCAGATCCGCCTGCTCACCTTCTTGGTCGGCCAGCAGGAATTGCTGCTGGCCGTGAAGACGGCCCTGCAACGCGCGAAGAAGACGCAGTTCGTCGGGCGGCTGATGGTCGAGGTGCTCGCCTTCTTCGGCATCCGCAACGTGGGCGATGTGGCGACCAGCCTCAATGGCTACGATCAAACCTGTTTCCCGCGAACAAGCGATTGGAGCTTCATCCGCTTATATCTGCCGCGGGCGGTGGCCGAAGGCTACCGCCTCGTCGACGATGCGCCCCTTCTGTGGACGCCTTCGAGGAGTTGCATCACAAGCACGCTCTTCCCGGGCCACTTGAGATTCCGATGGAATCGTTCACCCGCGCGGTGGAGATCGTGCTCAAGGACAGCGAGTTGCGCGATGCGCCGGGCTACCAGGCCGACCCTGCCTTATGGAGCGTGGCCGTGCGCAGTTGCGGCTACATCCAATCGCGACAAGCGGTCAGCATCGTTGTGTGGGCCAGCGCCAGCCCACGCTCGGCCATCATCTCCACCAGACTCAGCTTGAAACGCAGGTACCAGCGAACGCACACGACGATGATTTCACGCTCGAAGTGCCGGCCCTTGAACAGTTCGTCCATGCTTTGCAGCCTCTGCGCCATCGATCGACCTCAGTTCAGAGGCCACAGCCTACCGGAGGCGCGAATTGCACCGGAGCCCGCCAGTCGACCTCTGGCCGCGTAGCAACTCGGGTCCCGACTGCCCAGGCGAGCATACTGGCGTTCTTTCGCCGCTCTTTGGCATCCCGCTCGCGGGTGTGTGGCCGCAGACCGCGATGGCGTTGTCGTGGCGCTGACGATCGAGCGCTGAATCTTTTTCATTTACCAGAAGGAGACCAAGATGAGCAAGCAAAAAGTGGTATTAGTGACAGGCGGCATGGGCGGTCTGGGCGAGACGATCTCCACCAAGATGGTCGATGCCGGCTACAAGGTGGTCGTGACCTACTCGCCGGGCAACAGCAAGCATGGCGAGTGGGTGAAGGACATGAAGGCCAAGGGCTACGACATCACGGCCGTGGCCTGCGATGTCTCCGACTTCGATTCCTGCACCAAGGCAGTTGCCGAAGCGCAGAGCAAGGTCGGCCCTGTCGACGTGCTGGTCAACAACGCCGGAATCACCCGCGACACCACCTTCAAGAAGATGGACAAGGTCAACTGGGATGCGGTCCTGCGTACCAACCTCGACAGCCTGTTCAACATGACCAAGCAGGTGGCCGACGGCATGGTCGATCGCTGCTGGGGCCGCGTCATCAATATCTCGTCGGTCAACGGCTCGAAGGGGGCATTCGGCCAGACCAACTACTCGGCCGCCAAGGCCGGTGTGCATGGCTTCACCAAGGCGTTGGCCCTCGAAGTCGCCCGCAAGAACGTGACCGTTAACACCATCTCGCCGGGCTACATCGGCACCAAGATGGTCACGGCCATTCCCGAAGAAGTGCTGAACACGAAAATTCTCCCGCACATTCCGGTCGGCCGCCTCGGAAAGCCAGAAGAGGTGGCGGGCCTCGTCATCTACCTCGCCTCGGAGGAAGCCGCATTCATCACCGGCGCCAACATTGCGATCAACGGCGGACAGCACATGCAGTGAGCACGCTGCCGAAGTGAGTAAATCAACTTGGCCAACATCCGGCGCTGGGCCTCGTTCATCGGCTGGTCAATCGTATGCGTCTGGCCGTGGCATCATGAGGTGACGTGGCCGGTGGCTGAGCATCGCGTCCATGATGAACATGGTGGATGCGGGTTGGGCGAAGGCACTGGTGTTCTCCTCGCGCTGGCTCGGCGTCGTCGTGCTGACCGTGTTCATTTTCGGTCGATCAGCGGCCGTGTCGGCGCGGCGCCGGGCGTCGACCTGGTCGACCTCAGCCGGCGGGCTGCCACCGGTGGGGCAGCATTCCTCGATTCGGCTGTTCAACTGCATCGGCAGCCGGGTGAGGACAGGGTGAGGACGTCCTTTAGGTAGGCCCAGGGTGCGCCTTGTCTTCCCGCATCAGTGCCACCGCCAGGCGAATCGGCACCATGTGCAATCCGCAGTGTCGACGACCTCAGTATGAGGACTGTCAAGGCCGGGTATTGCTTGCATGTCCAGGCAAGCCCTTGTAGACGCTCTCTACCCCTACTTGGGTTGCATTTGCTTTGTGAACTCCTGAACGTGCTCGTTGGCTCGCTCGGTCATGTGGGCGATCGCGGCGGACTGCGACTGACGCGCCATCTCGGCAAGCTCGGTCATGTCGGCCACCACCGACTCAAAGGCTCTTCGGGCAATCTCGGCTTGCCTCGTAGGATCGGCGCCAGCACTGGCGGCGGCGGCCGCTTGCATTGCTTGCATTGCCCGGGTGAACATTTCAGTTTGCTTTTGGACCATCGACTGTATGCCCTGGTAGGCCAACCTGTTGGCCTCGACCAGCGCCTCGACGTTCTTTCGTTGCGCTTCGACCATGGACGCCATGTCCACGCCTGGCATCCTGAACTGCTCGAACATCGTCGTCATACTGCCAAACGGGTTGATCACACCTGGCATCTTGAATTGCTCGAACATCGTCGCGATACTTCCAAATGGGTTGATCTCATTCGCCATGACCTGTCTCCTTTAGAGGGTTGGGGTTGGGGTTGGGTGCAGAAGCTGCACCGGCTCGGGCACGATGTTGTGCTGCCGTGCTGCTCCAGCTGTTAAACCCAATTTCAATGCTTCAGTGGACTAGCCGCCGCTTGACCCTTGCCAGCGTCGATCAACGCCGGCATCGATCCGGACACGGCGAAGCCCGGGCGCTCGGCGCGGACAGTCGCACTCTAGGGCTTCTGCGGCACCGGGGCAACTGGAGCGACCGGGGACTGTGGCTGGGGCACGACGACAATTTGCTGCTGCTGTGGCGAGCCGATCTGGGTGATAGGCGCGCGACAAACAAGATGAGAGGCGCATTGACTCATCTGATTTGCTACCGCTGATGACCCCGTTGCCTCACGTATCTTGCTACCCGTCGGATGGGCCGACGGGGGCACAACGTGACGAGGCAAAGGCGAATCAGCATGGCAATACGCAAGGAGTTGATAGAGGCCGTGGGCGCGCGCTACCGACAGGCGCGGGCACGGGAGAGGACGACGATCCTCAATGAGTTCGTGGCGTTAACGCGGCAAGGTTAGGCCGTGAGAACTCTTCAACGCACCGCTTTCGACGGGCCCCGCGCCGCTGCCATTCCCGCCCCAGTGGGATCGCCCGTGCTGGCGGTCCTGCAGCAGGAATCGACGACCGAAGTGCGAACGGGCTACTGGTGGCCACGCTGAGCGGGATGCCCACCCAGCGGATCTCGCTCAAGGCCCTCGAGGCGAACCTGGAAATTCGCGCGGCCCTGACCAACTACACGGGCGACATTTTCCCGGTGGGCACGGTCGAGTTCGTACGCGCTGCCATGGGCGTGCGCGGCGTGCCGGAACTGGAGGCCATGGGTTATGACCCGGTCACGGACTTCCTACGCCGCGAGATCCGCGCCGGGGTCCTCTCTGAGCTGAAGGCCCTCCAGGAACCGATCTTCGTGAAGCCGGTGGCCACGAAGGCCTTCTCCGGCTTCGTTTATGACCCCCGCCCCGGCGCCAAGCATTCCGATTACCAGCGCGAGCAGCTCGCCGCGATCGCGAAGCTGAAGACCAGCACCCTGTCTGGCTTTCTGGGGTGGTCGAGTTCGTGTGCGAATGCCCTCCTACGTGGACGCCGCTGGCTGAATCCTCGCCCGGGCCCGCTACGATGCCGATGGCGCCGACGACGCGCCTGAACCCACCGCAGAGGTGGTCCAGAACGCCATCAACAGCACCCGTCTCGTACCTCGAGGCGCGTGGCAACGCCCATCCCTTTGCGGTTGACGTCGGCGTCCTGGCGAACGGCCGCACTGCCATCGTGGAGCTGTCGGATGCCTGGGCCCTCGGCCTCTACGCCCACGCCCGCACGCCGGCGGGCACCGCCTGGAAGCCCCAGGACTACATCGAATTCCTGCAGCAGCGCTGGCGCTCGATCATCGCCTACACGCAGCTGCGTGCGGCCAAGGAGACCGCCCAGCGCCTGGCCGAGGCTGGCCCAGTCGTCGGCAAGCCAGGCTCTGGCGCCAGCAGGGCAGCAGCGTTCCTCGCCGATGAAGGTTTGGAATAAAGATCGTGGATGCCCCGTCCGACATGGCGGTTCAGGAAATCCGCATTTCCGTTGAATTCCTCACGGGAAAGTTCCTCGAAAACTGCGCAAGGCGCAGGAGATCTCTGGTTGTTTCAACTCGAAAAGTCCGTTGCGAGATCGTGACGGTGCGTCGGCCTCGACGGTCAATCGCCCCATCGTGGAGCCAGGGGCCGTAGTCCTTGTCGGTCAGCAGCGTCACAGCAGCGCCCCATTACCCCAAGGTTCCGCAGGATAAGCCGCAGCACACCAGCATCCGGAACAAGCCAAATGGCTGCGGAAAGCGCATCATCCGTCATTCACGAACCCACGGTGCGGACTGTGTGCGAGGCAGAGCATGACATGGTTCAAGAAGGTTTTCTGGATCGGCGCTGGGCTTGGCGTCGTGGGTGCGCTTGCCGCATTCACGGTGGACGAATTGAAGACTTCCCGGCTGCAATCGGCCCTGTGGGTGGCGCGACCTCGCCAGCGGTGCCCGCTTCAGCGTCGAC
>NZ_JBFUIU010000156.1:0-14529 GCF_056401695.1 Variovorax sp. P4_D9 | reverse complement strand
GGATGATCCGCATCACGGTGCCCAACCCAGCCGGCGGCACTTCCGACGTGCTGGGTCGCCTGCTGGCCAAGGAGCTGGGCGAGATGTTCAAACAGCCGGTCATCGTCGAGAACAAGGCCGGCGGCAATGGCCACATCGGCGCGGCCTTCGTGGCCAAGTCCGCGCCGGACGGCTACAACCTGCTGCTGCTGGACATGAGCGTGCTGACCATCGGTCCCAGCGTCGTTTCGCAGCTCAGCTACAACCCGCAGAAGGATCTGACACCGATCACGATTCCGGCCTATTCACCCCACCTGCTGGTGGTCCGGAACGATCTTCCGGTGAAGAACATCGACGAACTCGCCGCCTACGCCAAGAAGAGCGGCAAGCCCGTGAGCTTCGGCACGCCGCTGGCCTCCATCAGCCAGCTTGCGGRCATCCTGCTCGCGCAGGACCGTGGCTTCGAATTCAACGTCATCGGCTACAAAGGCGGCTCCCAGGCCCTGGCCGACCTCGCGGGCGGCCAGATCGACAGCGCGATGGCGAGCGTGGTCGCCACCAACCAGCTGGTGCAGGGCGGCAAGGTCAAGGCAATTGCGGTCACCAGCGCCAAACCGTTTGCGGCGACCCCTGGTGTGCCGACCGTCGCCTCGCAGATCCCCAACTTCGTCACGGGCTCCTGGCAGGGGCTGCTGGCGCCGGCCAACACGCCGCCGGCAGTGCTCGACAAGCTGCAGGAGGCCGTGCAGCGCATCGTGACGCGCCCTGAATTCGCCAAGCATCTGCAGGACCTCGGCTCCGAGCCGTCGACCATGAATCGCCAGCAGATCGCGGAATGGATGCGTACCGAGACCCAGCGCTGGGGCAAGGTGGTCAAGGACAACAACATCAAAGCCGAGTAGGTGGCGCGCCATGGGGTCGGGGGCATTCGATAGGGGCGTCGATGGCGCTGTCCGCGCCACGGCCCGTACTACCAATGGGTGCGCACACGCGCGGGCAAGCCGACCGCCCGCTACGTCAGCGAACCGCAGGCGCAGATCCTGAGCCAGGCGATCGACAACTATCGTCAGGTCAAGAAGATGCTGCGTGACTGGGAAGAGCACACCGAACGCCTCGTCGACGCCGTGCAACCACCCACGCCATGACCGGCCCTCAAACGCTCCGGTAATTGCGAGTTATTGCGTCGCAACATGTGCGGAATGTGAGGCTCGAGCGCCATGCCCGCCCTCGGGCGGGCATGGACTTCGCATCCTCGCGCCAACGCTCCAGTGTTCCCACTCCAATGCCAACCTCGCGCGCGACCACCTCCAGCGCCGAACTCTCCGGCGGAAGCAACCTTGCTACCGCCCGGCCTTGAATGATTTTCCGTATCGAGCCACTCTCATCCTTCATCGCCGCCCCCGGGCTCTTGGTTGTATAGAGGCCGCGGGGGCCTCCCTCCACACCCTCCGCCGCCGCATCTCCAGCCTTGCCCTCGGCGTTTCCGACGAACTCAGCCAACTGAAGGAAGCCCATCGCGCCTTCAGTTGCGTCGAGAGTCTGCTCGTCCTCGTCGAGATCCAGCGCAGCGACGAGTTCTACGTCACACCGATGGAACTGCGCGCCCTGGTGGCGCTGGTCAACGCCGAGTTCGGGCGCCGCATCGCAGCGGTCGGCGTGTCCATCGAAGCCATCCAGACGGCCACCGCCACACCCCGCACGGAAAAGTAGCCCGGCGAAGCTGCATCACCTCCGACCGCGCGCACTTGCGGCCTCGTCCCTCAATCGATGGCGACCTTCGCGTCCTTGACCAGCTTGGCGTACTTGCTCGTGTCGTCCTTGATCTGCGCGGCCATCTGAGCCGGGGTGTCGCCGACGGGTTCGGCGCCGATCTCTTCCATGCGCTTCTTGAACTCGGGCGACTGGATGATCTTCACCATCTCGGCGTTGAGCTTCGCGACCACCTCCTTGGGCGTTCCTGCCGGCGCCAGGATGCCGAACCAGGTCCCCTGATTGAAGTCCTTCATGCCCGCCTCGGCCAAGGTCGGCACATCGGGCAGTGTGCTCGACCGCTTCGCCGTGGTCACGGCCAAGGCACGCAGCTTGCCGCCCTTGATGTGCTGGACCAGCGGCGTCAGCGTGTCGAAGGACATGTCGACCTGCCCGCCGAGCAGGTCGGTGGTCAGCGGCGCGCTGCCCTTGTAGGGGACGTGCAGGAGCTCGACGCCGGCCATGCTGGAGAACTGCGTGCCGATCAGGTGCTGCACCGTGCCGTTGCCGTTCGAGCCATACGACAGCTTGCCCGGCGATGCCTTGGCGAGCGCCACCAGGCTCTTGACGTCGGTCGCCGGGGACTTGGCGTTGACCACCATCACATTGGGCACCAAGGCCACGGTGGTTATCGGCGCGAAGCTCTTCTCGAAGTCGTAAGGCAGCTTCTTGTACACGCTGGTCGCGATGGTGTGATGCACCGCCCCCATCAGCAGCGTGTAGCCGTCCGGCTTGGCCTTGGCGACATAGTCGGCGCCGACAGTCGCACCCGCGCCCGGCTTGCTCTCCACGATCACCGGCTGACCGATGCTCTGCGACAGCGGTGTGGTGATCGCACGCGCCAGCGCGTCCGAGCTTCCGCCGGGCGGGAACGGGACGACCAGGGTGATCGGCTTGGCGGGCCAGGCCTGCGCCGCGGCGAGCGAGGCCGCGAAGCCGAAGGCGATCGCCGTCAGGGCGGTGCGAGGGCGGAATGTCGAAATTTTCATGGTTGTCTCCGTATGGCTTGTGAACTGACTGTAGGGAGCCGAAGGTGTTGAATCCGGGCTGGAAGTGAATCCGTCGTTAACCTGAAGTTAATATTGCAGTCGCGTCTAGGGGCGGCCCGCGCGCATCGCGTCTCGGCCGGCGAATCTCGCGCCGGGGCCGAGTTCGGACTCGATCAGAAGCAGGCGGTTGTACTTGGCCATGCGGTCCGATCGACACAGCGAGCCGGTCTTGATCTGCGTCGCCGCGGTGCACACGCTGAGGTCGGCGATGGTCGTGTCCTCGGTCTCTCCCGAGCGGTGCGAGACCACGGCGGAATAGCCCGCCTTGTCGGCCATCGCGATGGCGGCCAGCGTCTCGGTCAGGGTCCCGATCTGGTTCGGCTTGATGAGGATCGAGTTGGCCGCGCCGCGCGCGATGCCGTGCTCGAGGATCTCCGTATTGGTGACGAACAGGTCGTCGCCGACCAGCTGCACGCGGCGGCCGAGCTTCGCCGTCAGCAGTTCCCAGCCCTCCCAGTCGTCTTCGGCCATGCCGTCTTCGATGGTCACGATGGGATAGGCATCGACCCAGCGAGCCAGGTAGTCGACGAAGGCCGCGGAATCGAAGCGCCTGGCCTCGGAAGCGAGTTCGTACTGCCCGGCCTTGTGGAACTCGGAGCTTGCAACGTCCAGGCCCAGGGCGATATCCGTCCCGGCCTTGAAGCCCGCCTTCTCGATCGCGGCGAGGATGACCTCGATGGCCGACTCGTTCGACGCCAGGTCGGGCGCAAAGCCCCCTTCATCGCCCACCGCGGTCGACAGGCCGCGCGCCTTGAGCAGGCTCTTCAGCGAGTGAAAGACCTCGACGCCCCAGCGCATGGCTTCGGAGAAGCGCGGCGCGCCCACCGGCACGATCATGAACTCCTGCATGTCGACGTTGTTGTCCGCATGCGCGCCGCCGTTGATGATGTTCATCATCGGCAAGGGAAGGACCGGCTTGCGGGCACCGCCGATGCTTCGATACAGCGCCTCGCCCTTCGACGCCGCTGCTGCCTTGGCCGCCGCCAGCGACACCGCCRGGATCGCGTTCGCGCCCAGCCGCGACTTGGTCGTGGTCCCATCGAGTTCGATCATCAGGCGGTCGAGTGACGACTGGTCTTCGGCGGCGCGGCCGAGCAGCGCCCGGCCGATCTCGCCGTTGACGTGGCCGACCGCCTGGGTGACGCCCTTGCCGAAGTAGCGCTTCGGATCGCCGTCGCGCAACTCGATGGCTTCCCGGGCACCCGTGGAGGCGCCCGAGGGTGAAGCCGCGAAGCCCTTCGCGCCATCAGAGAGCACGACCTCGGCGGCCACGGTGGGATTGCCGCGCGAGTCCAGGATCTCGAAGCCGCGGGTTCGTTGGATGATTGCCATTTTGGTTTCCCTTCAGATCTGCGCGATGCGCAGCAGGTTGGTGGTTCCCGAAGTGCCGAAGGGCATGCCGGCCGAGATCACGATGGTCTGACCCGAGGCGCCGAAGCCTTCCTTCTGCGCGGTGCGGCAGGCCAGCTCGCTCATCTCGGGAACGTCCACCACTTCGTGGCAAAGGACGGCGTGGACGCCCCAGGCGAGCGCCAGGCGACGCGCGGTGGCGAGCCGGGGCGTCATTCCGATGATCGGCGCCCGGGGCCTCTCGCGTGCCATGCGCAGCGCCGAATAGCCCGAGCTGGTGTAGGCGACGGTGGCCGCCGCATTGAGCAGTCCGGTGATGTCGCGCATCGCCGAGCCGATGGCGTCTGCCGTGCGAGGCAATGGCTCGGCGCGCGAGGAGTCGATCGCCGTGCGGTAGTTCGGATCGCTCTCGGTGTGGGCGATGATGCTGCTCATCATCTTCACCGCCTCGACCGGATAGCGGCCGCTGGCCGACTCGGCCGACAGCATGACCGCGTCGGCGCCTTCGTAGATGGCGGTGGCGACGTCCGAGGCCTCGGCCCGCGTGGGCACCGGCGCGCCGACCATCGATTCGAGCATCTGGGTGGCGACGATGACGGGCTTTCCGGCCCGCCGGCAGGCACGGATGATCCGCTTTTGGATCGAGGGCACCTGCTCGGCCGGCATCTCGACGCCGAGGTCGCCCCGGGCGACCATCACCGCATCGGTCTCGACAACGATGGCGTCGAGCGAGGCGATCGCCGCCGGCTTCTCGAGCTTGGCGACGATGCCGGCCCGGCCATCGACGATGTTCCGGACTTCGATGACGTCCTCAGGGCGCTGCACGAACGACAACGCCACCCAGTCGACGCCGAGCTTGAGCCCGTAAGCCAAGTCCGCGCGATCCTTCTCGGTCAGGGCAGAGAGCGGCAGCACCACGCCGGGGACGTTGACGCCCTTGCGGTCGGACAGCTTGCCGCCGTTCACCACCCGCGTCTCTGCGAAGTCCTTGCCGAACTTCTCGACCCGAAGCCGCAGGCGACCGTCATCGAGCAGCAGGTCCGTGCCCGTTTCGAGCGCCGCGAAGATCTCGGGGTGCGGCAGTACGACGCGCTTCTCGCTGCCCGGCGACTTCGTGTCCAGGTCGAGCCGGAAGGCATGGCCTTCGACCAGATCGACCGGGCCATCGGGAAAGGTGCCGATCCGCAGCTTGGGCCCCTGCAGGTCCAGCAGCACGCCGATCGGGCGGCCGCTGCCGCGCTCGACGTCGCGGATCAGGTCGAGCCGCCGCTTGTGGTCTTCATGGGTGCCATGGCTGAAGTTCAGCCGGAACACGTCGGCGCCGRCATCGAACAGCGCTTGGATCGTCTCGCGCTCATCGCTCGCCGGGCCAAGGGTCGCGACGATCTTCGCGTGTTTGTTTCTTCGCATGTCAGTTTCTCCTGTGGGCGCGCTCGCCGCTGCCGTGGTCGGCAGCTATCACGATCGCGCGAAAGTCGTTCACGTTGGTCAGCGTCGGGCCGGTCACGATCGAGTCGCCGAGCGCCTCGAAGAAGCCGTGGCCGTCGTTGTCGTCGAGGCGCTCGCGCGGCCTCATTCCCTGCGCTCGGGCGCGGGCCAGCGTGTCGGGTGTCAGCAGTGCGCCGGCGATCTCTTCCTGGCCGTCGACACCGTCCGTGTCGCCGGCCAGCGCATGCATGCCAGGCTCGCCGTTGAGCGCGATTCCCAACGCCAACAGGAACTCGACGTTGCGCCCTCCCCTGCCGCGACCGCGCAGGGTCACGGTGGTTTCGCCTCCGGAGAGCAAGACGCAGGGGGCGGCGAGCGGTTGGCCGTGGCGGGCCACCTGCAGTGCGATGCCGGCCATCGTCTTCGCGACCTCGCGTGCCTCGCCCTCGATCGCATCGCCGAGGACGCAGGGCGCGAGGCCAGCGTCTCGGGCGACCGCCGCCGCGGCCTCCAGGGCCATCTGCGGTGTCGCGACGAAGCGGGTCTCGATGGGCGGCAGGCGCGGATCGTCCGGCTTGAGCGTCTCGCCCTCGCCGGTTTCGAGCAGTGCCAGGGCCAGCGGTGGCACGTCAATCCCGTATCGACGAAGGATCTCCAGCGCGTCGGCGCAGGTGCTGCTGTCGGGCACGGTCGGCCCGGAGGCGATGTCGACCGGATCGTCGCCAGGCACATCGGACAGCAGCAGATTCAGCACGCGCGCCGGGTGGCATGCCGCGGCCAGCCGACCGCCCTTGATCGCCGACAGGTGGCGCCGCACGCAGTTCGTTTCGCTGATGCTGGCGCCGCTTGCGAGCAGCGCGCGATTGAGCGCCTGCTTGTCTTCCAGCGTCAGGCCCGGCAGTGCCAACGGCAGCAGCGAGGAACCGCCACCGGAGATCAGGCACAGCACCAGGTCGTCGCTCGTCAGACCCCGAACCACGTCGAGCATGCGTTTCGCTGCGGCTTCGCCGGAAGAGTCAGGCACCGGATGCGCTGCCTCGACGATCTCGATGCGCTCACAGGGCACCGCATAGCCGTAGCGTGTCACGACCAGGCCGGTCAGCGGTCCGCGCCAGTGATCCTCGACGGCGCGCGCCATGGCGGCGGAGGCCTTGCCGGCGCCGATCACCACCAGGCGGCCTTTCGGAGGCGTCGGCAGGTGGCGCGGCACGCACAGCGCGGGTTGGGCGGCGGCGATCGCGGCGTCGAACATGGCGCGCAGCACGCTTCGGGCTTCTGCGGGGTTCATGGCGGCCTGCATCCGGGTCAGGCCGCGATCCGGACGCCGCCGCCGAGCTCGACGCGGATCGGCTTGACATTAGTCGCCTCGTCGTCATCGCCTTCGTACAGCTCGTCGAGGTTCTCCGGGTCGCTCTTGCCGTCGAGCACCTGCGTGAGGCGGTCACGGTCCACGGCGCCGACCCAGCGGGCGATGGCGATCGTTCCCACGGCATTGCCGATGGTGTTGGTGATGGCCCGCGCCTCCGACATGAAGCGGTCGACGCCAAGCAGCAGAACCATGCCGGCGACCGGGATCTTTCCCATCGAGGCCAGCGTGGCGGCCAGCGTGATGAAGCCCGATCCCGTGACGCCGGCGGAGCCCTTCGAGGTCAGCAACAGAACACCCAGCACCACCAGCTGATCGGTCATCGTCAGCGGCGTGTTGGTGGCCTGGGCGATGAAGATCGCGGCCATCGTGTAGTAGATGCACTGGCCGTCCGGATTGAAAGTCAGGCCGGCGGGAACCACCAGGCCGACCACCGGCTTGGAAACCCCAGCATGCTCCAGCTTGCGCATCAGTTGCGGCACGACCGATTCGGAGGAACTGGTGCCGAGCACCGTGAAGAGCTCGTCCTTGATGTACTTCAGGAATTTCCAGAGGCTGAATCCGGACATCCGCGAGATGACGCCGAGCACCAGGACTACGAACAGGAAACAGGTGATGTACATGGTGCCCATCAGCTTGCCGAGCGAGACGACGGAGCCGAGCCCGTACTTGCCGACCGTGAAGGCCATGGCGCCGAAGGCGGCCAGCGGTGCCAGCCGCATGATCATTCCGACCACCGCGAACACGCCGTGGGTGAAGGAATCGAGGAAATCCACCACCGGCTTAGCACGCGGCCCGATGTGCGACAACGCGACGCCGAACATCGTCGCAAAGACCAGGATCTGCAGGATGTCGTTGCGGGCCAGCGCATCGACGATGCTGGTCGGCACCAGGTGCAGGATGAAGTCGACGAAGCCCTCGGGCTTGGCGCTGGCCGCCGTGTAGCTGGCGATCGCCTTGGTATCGAGTTGCGTCGGGTCGATGTTCATGCCGCGTCCCGGGCCGACGACGTTGACGACGACCAGGCCGAGCGCCAGGGCGAAGGTCGACAGGATCTCGAAATAGATCAGGGCCCGGACGCCGACGCGGCCGAGCTCTTTCATGTTCTCCATCCGGGCGATGCCGAGCACCACGGTGGCGAAGATGATCGGTGCGAACACCATCTTGATCAGCTTGATGAAGATGTCGCCCAAGGGCTTGAAGTCGCTCCCGATGTTGGGGACGAAGAAGCCGAGCGCTGCGCCGGCGAAGACGCCGATGAGCACTTGGACGTACAGCTTTCCGAAGAAGCGGCGCATGGTTTGTCTCCTGGTGGACGGGTGGGCACGAGTTCACCCCTGCAGCGCTTGGCGGCTGCTTCGGGATCGGGGGCGGCGCGTGCTGCGCGGCCCCTCGGTTCAGGTGGAAAAGACCCCGGCCGCTGCGCGCGGGCGGGGGTCGGCGACCCTCAGGCCACCTTGCGCTGGGCAGCGCCGGTGACCTGGTCGCACACCGCCCGGGTGACTTGTGCAGTGGTGGCGGTGCCGCCCAGGTCGCGGGTGTGGAGCGCGGTGTCGGCCGTCACGGCTTCGACCGCCTGCATGACGCGCTTGGCGGCTTCGATCTCACCCAGGTGCTCCAGCAGCATGACGACCGACCAGAAGGTGCCAACCGGATTGGCCAGGCCCTTGCCCATGATGTCGAAGGCGGAGCCGTGGATCGGCTCGAACATCGACGGGTAGCGGTGCTCGGGATCGATGTTGCCGGTGGGCGCGATGCCCAGGCTGCCTGCCAGTGCGGCGGCCAGGTCGCTCAGGATGTCGGCATGCAGGTTGGTCGCCACGATGGTGTCGAGCGAAGCCGGCCTGTTGATCATGCGCGCGGTCGATGCGTCGACCAGTTCCTTGTCCCAGGTGACGTCCGGGAACTCCTTGGAGATCTGCAGCGCGATCTCGTCCCACATCACCATCGCGTGGCGCTGGGCGTTGCTTTTGGTGATGACGGTCAGCAGCTTGCGGGGCCGCGACTGGGCCAGCTTGAAGGCGAAGCGCATGATGCGCTCGACGCCGGCGCGGGTCATCATCGAGACGTCGGTGGCGGCTTCGATCGGGTGGCCCTGGTGCACGCGGCCGCCGACRCCGGAATATTCGCCTTCGGAGTTCTCGCGCACGATGACCCAGTTCAGGTCGTCCGCGCCGCAGCGCTTGAGCGGGCCGTCGATGCCCGGCAGGATGCGCGTGGGGCGAACGTTGGCGTACTGGTCGAAGCCCTGGCAGATCTTCAGGCGCAGGCCCCAGAGGGTGATGTGGTCGGGGATGTGCGGGTCGCCGGCCGAGCCGAACAAGATTGCATCCTTGTCGCGCAGCGCGTTCAGGCCGTCGTCCGGCATCATCACGCCGTGCTCGCGGAAGTAGTCGCCGCCCCAGTCGAAATTCTCGAACTGGAACTTGAAAGTGCTGCTGGCCGAGGCCAGCGCTTCCAGCACTTGCTGGCCGGCGGGCACGACTTCCTTGCCGATGCCGTCGCCGGGGATGGTCGCGATCTTGTACGTCTTCATGGTGTGTCTCCGTGGGGTGGTGGGTGGGTGTAGTTAATGTAAGAACTCGACGGACTGCTGGTTCGGCGCTAAAGTGAATCCATTGTTAACCTCAGTTCAACAGTGGAGCCAGCCATGACCCCAACCATCCTGCCGGCGGACCTGGGCTTTTTTTCGACGCTGGCGAGCGCTGGAAGCCTGAGCGCGGCCGCGCGCGAGCTCGGTGTCACCACCCCCGCCGTGAGCAAGCACCTGGCCCTGATGGAGTCGAGGATCGGGGTCTTGCTGGTCAATCGGTCGACGCGCCGCATGAGCCTGACGCCTGAAGGCGAGCTGTACTTGGAGCATGCCCGCCGGATCATTGGCGAGATCGACGGGATGGAGGCGCTGCTTGGGGTTTCGAAGGCGATGCCGAAGGGCCTGCTCCGGGTGAATGCGACGCTGGGCTTCGGCCGCAGCCACGTGGCGCCGCTGATCTCGAGGTTCGTTCGCAAATACCCGGAAGTGGAAGTCCAGCTGCAGCTCTCGGTGAATCCGCCCGCGCCGACCGAGGATCTGTTCGACGTCTGCGT
The DNA here is from genome assembly GCF_056401695.1 of Variovorax sp. P4_D9. Classification (NCBI taxonomy): domain Bacteria; kingdom Pseudomonadati; phylum Pseudomonadota; class Betaproteobacteria; order Burkholderiales; family Comamonadaceae; genus Variovorax; species Variovorax sp. P4_D9. Next base: position 4,521 of record NZ_JBFUIU010000156.1, on the reverse strand, counting down.
GCGTTTCGGCGCGCCTCCGGACAGTCGGGTGATCGCCAGGAACATCGCCGCCAACCGGCGCCTGTTGTGCGCCGCRCCGGCCTATCTGGCGAAGCACGGCATCCCCAAGGTCCCCAATGACCTGACCCGGCACAACTGCATCGGGATCCGCCAGGGCGAAGAGGCCTACGGCGTTTGGCGCCTCGCCAGCGGCAGAGGCCGCAATGCCAGCACCGAAGCGGTGAAGACGCGAGGGAACCTGGCCACCAACGATGGCGAGATCGCGGTGAACTGGGCCCTCGACGGCCACGGCATCCTGATGCGGGCCGAGTGGGACATCGAGCGCTACCTTCGCAATGGCCGCCTGGTGCAGGTCTTGCCACAGTACTTCACGCCGGACGCCGACATCTACGCGGTGTACCCCCAGCGCCACCAGCTTGCTGCACGGGTGCGGGCGTTCGTGGATTTCCTGGCGCTTTCGTTCACGCAGCAAGCGGCGTCGGCCAAGGCGTAGTCATGATGAAACGCATCGTCATCATCGTCGCGCTCTGGCTCATGGCGTTCGCCGCTGCGCAGGCGCAGACCGCAAGAGGCCCGGCTTCTGCCCCAGGCAAGACCTGGAGCGCCGGCACCCTTCCCGCGATGGCCCTCACCGAAGGCGAAGTGGAGAGGGTCGACAAGGAGCACGGAGAGGTCGTCATCAAGCACGGCGACCTGCCCAACCTCGGCATGCCCCCGATGACCATGGGCTTCGCCGTGGCTGACAAACGGATGCTGGACAGACTCAAGCCCGGCGACAAGGTGCGATTCAACGCTGAAATCAGGAAGGGCGAAGCGACTGTGACCTACATCGAATCCGTCCGCTGATCGCCACTCGCCTCAGTCGTCCAGCGCGGCCGTTCGTAACCGAAGGGAGTTGACGATGACGCTCACCGAGGACAGGGCCATGGCTGCCGCAGCCACAACCGGCGACAGCAGGATGCCGAAGAAAGGATAGAGCACGCCGGCCGCAACCGGGATGCCGAGCACGTTGTAGCCGAAGGCGAACCAGAGGTTCAGGCGGATGTTGCCCATCGTCGCCCGCGACAACTCGCGCGCCTTCACGATGCCCATGAGGTCGCCGTGCAGCAGCGTCACGCCCGAGCTCTCCATCGCGACATCGGTTCCGGTGCCCATGGCGATGCCGACGTCCGCCGCGGCGAGTGCCGGCGCGTCGTTGACGCCGTCTCCTGCCATGGCGACGACGCGTCCTTCGCCTTTCAAACGCTGCACCACAGAGGCTTTGTCCTCGGGAAGCACCTCGGCAACGACCTCGTCGATGCCCAGTTCCCGACCGACCGCCTGCGCCGTCGTCTTCCCGTCGCCCGTAAGCATGACCACGCGGATGTTTGCCTGACGCAGTGCGGCGATGGCTTGGGCGGTGCTCGCCTTGATCGGGTCCGCGATGCCGACGAATCCGGCCAGGCGGCCATCGATGCCAACGAATATGACGGTGGCGGCCTTGGCACTGACGGCCTCGGCAGCCGCGGTGAGCGTGTCGACCTCAATGCCGTTCTCCGCCAGGAACCTCGCGCCGCCGCAGACGATGCGGGCGCCGTCAACGACGCCGACGACGCCCTTGCCGACGGGCGAGTCGAAATCGGTCACTGCCGATAGCGGCAGCTTCCGCTCGAGCGCGTCAGCGACGATGGCGGCAGCCAGGGGATGCTCGCTGGCTCTCTCCACACTGGCCAGCTTCTGAAGAACATTCCCGGCATCGAAGCCTGCCACCGGCTGCACTGTCACGACCTTGGGGCGGCCTTCGGTCAGGGTGCCCGTCTTGTCGACCACCAGCGTATCGACCTTCTCCATCCGTTCCAGCGCTTCGGCATCCCGAATGAGCACACCGCTCTGCGCGCCACGCCCGACGCCCACCATGATGGACATCGGCGTTGCAAGGCCCAGCGCACAGGGACACGCAATGATGAGCACCGCGACAGCAGCGATGAGCGCATACGAGAAGGCCGGACTGGGCCCCCACACAAACCAGGCAAGGAAGGCGAGCGCAGCAACGACAATGACGACCGGAACGAACCACCCCGCCACCTGGTCCGCCATGCGTTGAATCGGCGCCCGGCTGCGTTGGGCGGCGGCCACCATGTGGACAATCTGCGAGAGCAATGTGTCGGCTCCGACCTTCTCGGCACGCATCACGAAGCCACCGGTCTGGTTGAGCGTCCCTGCGGTCACCTTGGAGCCCAGCGCCTTCGCCACAGGCATAGGCTCGCCGGTGACCATCGATTCATCGACGGTGCCCTTGCCGTCGATGAGTTCGCCGTCGACCGGCACTTTTTCGCCGGGACGCACGCGCAACGATTCCCCCACTTGCACAGTTTCCAATGGAACACGCTCGTCGGTCCCATCGGCCTTCACGCGCACCGCCTCCTTCGGGGCCAGGTCGAGCAGCGCCCGTATCGCACCCGAGGTCTTTTCCCTGGCCCGCAGTTCCAGCACCTGGCCAAGGAGCACCAGCACGGTGATGACCGCGGCGGCTTCGAAATAGATGGCTACCGCGCTGTCAGGCCCTCTGAACTCGGCCGGAAAGACCTGCGGCATCACCGTCCCGACGATGCTGTAGACCCAGGCCACACCGGTGCCCAGCGCGATGAGGCTGAACATGTTCAAGCTACGGTTCTTGACCGACGCCCAAGCGCGGACAAAGAACGGCCAGCCCGCCCAGAGCACCACCGGAGTCCCGAAGAGAAGCTGAATCCAGTTCGAGGTCTGCTGCCCGATGAGGTGATGGAGGTCCATCAAGTGTGCACCCATCTCCAGCGCAAAGACCGGGACGGTCAACCCCAAGCCCACCCAGAAGCGTCGGGTCATATCACGCAACTCGGGACTGTCGCCGGATTGGGTCGTGGCCACGACTGGCTCGAGCGCCATGCCGCAGATGGGACAGTTCCCCGGGCCCATCTGTCGCACCTGCGGGTGCATGGGGCAGGTGTACTCGATGTCCTTGGAGTCCRCCTTTGGCGCATTCTTCGACGAGGGTTGCGCGTGACCGGCGTGCGCGCCATGGTCATGAGGACCGTGATGCGCCATGTGCTCGTGCWTCTTGGCCGCGTCAAGCTTGGACGAGGTCTCGGTCGGCATTGGYATCTTCTTTCCAGCAATGGTGATGCTGCAGTCTCTACCCTCCCATGATGGGAAGGTCAAGCCAGCATGGGTTTCGTTTCCTTCAGTTTTGAGGCTGCGCGACGAGCAGSAAAGCGACCCACMCGAGGGTCGCCAACAATATGGCCCAGCAAGCCCAGAACAGCSCRCGGTCCCACCATTGCGGTTCGCGACCCCCAGCCTCAAGCCGATGCTTGAGCGTCATCCCCGCGCCATGGAGGAGCACGCCAGCACCCAGCAACGGYAAGGCGTGCCGCTGCAATAGCAAGGGCGCAAGCAACCCCAGTCCCGCTCCGAGGACGATGGCACCGAYCCCTGACAACAGTTCGGCGCTCTTGACGAGAGCCGGGCGACTAAGCATGCCGATGGCGACCACCGCCCCAGGCGGGAATGAAGCGAGGCGTCTCGGCGGCGTATGCACGCCAAGCCTCCCCGAACTGGCGCTCTGAATCTTGTTCCTCGGAAATGGCGAGTCGGACGTACATGAACACCAGCACCGGGAACATCGCCAGGGTCAGCAGCGTCGGCCAYTGAAGCAGAAATCCGAACATGATGAGTACAAACGCGACGTATTGCGGATGCCGAATGCTGCGATATGGGCCGGCTGTGGCCAGCTCATGGCGCCGCTGCGCGTGATACAGGACGTGCCATGCCTTTGACAACAGCATGAAGCCCGCAAAGATGGCAACAAGGCTCAGGATATGCAGTACCCCCGCGTGTGGATTGCCGTGCTGGCCCGTAAACAACCACCACAGGTGCCCAGCCTCGTGCCCGAATAGGTTGACACCGGGAAACTTGGCACCGAGCCAGCCGGACAACAGAAAAATCGTAAGGGGGAAGCCATACATCTCTGCGAACAGGGCCACCATGAATGCGGAGTAGGCGCCAAAACTCCTCCAGTCTCGCAGCGTAGMCGGCTTGAAGAAGCTGTACGCGAACCCGATGAWGATGACGGAGTTCAGGAGCACCAGGCTCCACAAGCCGTAGTCATTGCTCGCGCTGTTCATGGTCGCCTCGCGACGGGTCGTTTCCGGACTGCCTTCCACCATGACSGTGCCCGTGGTGCATGAAAACRTGCATCAGCGGGCAAGCAAGGATGAGAAGGAATGGAAGCCATCCAAACAGATGCGCCCTGTGTTCGGCAAGAAGGAAGAAGCCGCCGACGAAAGCGACKACAAGCAAGCCGATTCCACCGGGTGAGCGCCAGAAACTTGGCTCATGGCCTTGCRTATCCATCTCAATGCTCCCCGACAGATGTGGCTACTTAGCCGAAGGCGGTATTGCCGCCTCGCGGTCCACCATCATCTGCATCATCATTTCCATCATGTCCATACGCTGCATCATGTTCTTCTGCATGGACGGGCCGCCGGGCATCGAGGACATGCC
>NZ_JBFUIU010000155.1:0-14575 GCF_056401695.1 Variovorax sp. P4_D9 | reverse complement strand
CGAGCTGGCCAGGATCCGCAGGCCGGTGCGATCCGCGACCTGCTCGACGATCCAGAGGCGCAGCTCGTCGTCCATCAGGAGCGGTCGCGGCGCCACGATCCAGGAACGCCCTGGGAACCAGGTCTTTAGCCACATGGCCTGGGCGAAGAGCGACTCGACGGTGGCTTCCGGCTCAGGCAGCAGGAGCGCCAGGCAGCCCGGCATGCCGGCCAAGTGCGGCGCCTGGATGTTCTTCCTTTCGACGTCGGTCACCAGGGCGCTGTACGTGCCCTTGGCGGCCCGCCGGCGCGCGAGCGTGATGCATTCGCAGAGGTTGCCCCAGCCGAGCTTGTTCTGAGCCAGGAACACGATCCTCGCGTGAGGATGGCCGCTTTGGGTGGTGAGGAGGATGTCGCTGCCGCAAATAAAGTGCAGGCTGGCCTCCCGGGCGGCCAGATGGGCGCGCACGACGCCCGAAACCGAGCATTCATCGGTCAGGGCGAGCGCGGAGTAAAGCTTGGCCGCGGCACGCTCGACCAGCTCCTCGGGTTGTGATGCCCCGACGAGGAAGGTGAAGTTCGAGCGGCAGTGGAGCTCGGCGAATGGAGGCGGTTCGTGCATACTGGATATAAAAACAGTATTCTGCTATTGTCCCAAAGGCGATGGGCCGGCTAACTAACTTTACGAACCTAACGAATGGTGTTATGGTTACGCCAGGGGCCGCTATGCGAGCCTCTCTCGAATGGAGTCATGAAATGCTGGTCTTGAAGGCTGCGCAGGACAAAGTCCTCGCGACATTGAAGTGGGTGGCTGAGGTCGTGGATCGACGCCACATCCTGCCAATGAAGAAGGGTCCTTTGGAGGACGCTTTTGCGCGCTTTGGGGGCGAACCGGCGGTAGCGAAGGCCGCCGCTGCGCCAGCGGTCCCACCCAGACCAGTACGCGACATCCGCGCTGCCGGCTTCTTCAAGCGAGGGCTGGCACGGAATTCGAACTCTGCCTTTACGGGGTTTTTCTCGGCCGAGAAGGTCAATCTGCGTAACGCGCCTTGAGCGCCTAAGCACGGAATTCGACATGAACACCTTCACCCTCACCTCACCCGTTGCCTCCCAGAACACACGAGACCTCCGTGACGATCAGAGCTCATATGCGCCAGCTTCCCAGACCGCTGCACTGCTGCGGTCGGGCGCGCAGTACCGGCGTGATCGCATCGAGGCGGCCGACATGATCTCCACCGACGAAGCTTCTGAGCTGACCGGCACCAACCGCGTGACCATCAATGCATGGATCAAGCGCGGTCGTGTCATCGGTGTGGAGCATCTTCGTCGCGGCTTCAAGCTGCCACAGTGGCAGTTCGAGCCGGCGATCTTCCCGCTCATCCAACCCATCGCGAAATGCTTGGGCACGAACGATGGCTGGCAGCTTCTCGATTTCTTGGAGACGCCGTCCCCTTCGCTCGATGGACTGACGCCTCGCTCCGCGATCGAGCAAGGCGTTCCTGGCGAACGAATTCTGGCACTGGCAACGGCTGAGGCACATTGACCTCGGCACATGAACTTCATTGAGCTCAACCCACCAGTTATAGAACTGCCTGAGACCCAGACTTGGCACCGCGTGCAGAGAACCAAGACGATCAGCGGAAGCGTGCGCCTGAACGGGCACGTGCTTCCTCCGACGGGTTTGCTCACCGGGCGCTTCGACCTTCCAAACGAAGCGACTTCGTACCTCGCCGACAGCGAGGAAACTGCTCTGTACGAAGCGATATTTCGTCGCGAAATCCACAGCTACCCGCTCCAGCGTCTCAAGGAGCGTTCTCTCGCGACGTTCGAGACGACCGAGAGGCTCAGGGTGGCGGGTATTCGAGGCCTCGAAGAGCAGCACCCTGTCTTGCAGTCCGCACGATATGTGATCACGCGGGAGTTCGCTCTCGATTGCCGCAATCGTGGCTTGGATGGCATCCTCTACGCCTCCGCGCAGCACGCTAATCACGGGTGCGTTTGCCTTTTCGAGTCAGGGATCTGGAAGCTCAAGCGGACGGCAGCGACTCCGCTCGTGAAGCCGAACACCCAGCAACTGCACCGTGCAGTAGTACGCGCGGCGCAAGGCTCGCGCGTTCCGGTCGATCCGTAGTTTCGAATAGGCCTCGCTTTCAAAACATTTCGCCGGATTGCTCTGAGGCCGGCAAGAATTGTTGCCTTCCTCAAGCTGCGGAATCCCGTGTTTGTCTACTTTCTTCGCGATGCAACAAGGCCAGTTTTCAAGATTCGGCAAGGCGAACGACATCCACCTACGCATCACGACCTTGGGCGGTCCTGAGCAGGACGATCTGCACACCAGCAAGTGCATTCGATTGCCCACTGAGAGGGACGCCCTCCGTGTCGAAAAGGCGCTTCAACGCCTGGTTATTCGTTGGAACGTTGCGCCGAATGAGGCTGCGCGCGTCGGCGGCGACACCGAGATCTTCGAGTCGACTTGCTTCGATCGTGTCGTGCGCTTTGTCCATGACAACCCCGACCTCGTCGATGGGGCGTTGCCCGAGTCGCTGCCTTCCCCTTCCCTTCGCCACCTCGAGCCAGCGCCGCGTAAGAGCCGGCTAGCACTGCGGCGCTTTGCATCCAGTTCACCAGAATCACCGGCGAGCCCACCGATCGTGACCACGAGGAAGCCATTGGCAGCCGCTGAGCTGTACCTCAATAGCGAGCTGACGCCTGCCCATCAAGCCCGTGCCGGTGCGATCGCCCTTCTGCCCGCCATGCGTGTCGACGTGGCGGAGGTAGTCTTCGTACTGAGCTTGGATGGGGTTCGTCATAGGGGGAAGCCTGAGTCGTGGAGAGGGATCGGCACATCAATCGAACAGTTCGGACAAGCGCAGCGCCGACATGTCCAAGCTTAGAAGTTCACGTCGCACGTCGACAGCAGCGATTGCAAGCGGGGCATCGACCGCCATCACCCAAGGGGTGTCGTCGTTCAAAGGGTCGGACTGGAAAAGAGTGTGGTACGAGTGAAATTCAACCGGCTTTCTGGAGCACGCGGGAACCGCCTCAATGAAGGCGAGTCGCTCCTCGGAACTCAGATGGACCCCACTGTCGAAGCGCGTCCTGTACGCAAACAGCGTCCCGTCGCAGAAGGGGTCGCTTACGCTGACGGCGAGGTTGCTGAAGGACACCTCGAAGGTCAGCCTGAGGAGTGTCCCGTCAGCAAGGAGCGTAGATGCGACGGCTGCAACCTCGCTGCGCTCCGGCTCAACTTCTACCTCGATTCCTGAGGTGACATCGCTGAAGCCAGCGCTCGTCAGAAACTGGGCCAAGGGCAGCAGGTGAGGCTTCAGCGAAGCCGCAATCGCGGTGATGTTCTTGTTGCGATCCTCGACCGGCATGAGCAGCCGAAGGATGAACCATTCGTCCCGTTGCTCCCCCAGCTCCTCCGGGAGCAGTACAAAGTCGCCAGCCGCAATCACGTCGGGCCCGTTCGCTTCCACCGCTACCTTGACCTTTCGGGCCGGGCAGTCCAAGAGGTAGATGGGGAATTCCTTGGGGGCTCCTTTGAGAACCGCCTTTACTTGATGGATCTCATCGACCAGGTCGAAGTGAAGGTCGTCATCGAGATCCCGGAACTCACTGAAGTCAAAGCCCGCGCTTGCGGCACGTGCGTCAAGTGTCAGGGCAATAGCAGTGCGACGCTTCATTGCGCCTCCTTTGAAGGTTGGAGCGCTCGTACGTTGTCCTGCTCTTTGCGCTTCTCGTCGTCGAGAAGCTTGTTGTGGAGCTCCAATGAAACCGTTCGCGAATCACGCGCCGGGTCATGGGATCGAAGCAATGGGCGAACTCCGCCGCGCGGACCGATATCGACCTCGAGGACGACGGAATCACCGGGCGACAAGAGGCGAAGTCCACCATAAGGAAGTGGCATGTCCTTCCTGCGCTCCTGAAAGGCTATAGCTGCCACTCTTGTGGTGTCCTCAAGCGTGACAAGAGCCATGATGGCTGGCCGTCGAGCGACCCAGACCAACGCATCGAGGCGACCGGCGTAGTGGCCTTTGCCGAGCTCTCCCACGCGTTCGAGGCGGTAGGTGATCGGTTCGAGCCCGGCATCGATCGCCGCGGTGTAGCTGATCTTTTTCATAGCGCAGCGTTGTCGAGGATTTCCCACACCATGTGGTGGAAGCCCTTCTTCTGCGTATCGCCGATGTACATGCCAGGGCGCTTGCGAACTGCTTCCAGGCCACACAGGACCTTGATCTGATTGCCGTCRWAKGCGGCGGGGGTGCTCGACATCTAAACCTTTCATTTGGGAGGCGCCGTTGACTGGCGCGGCCGATCGATGCTAAGTTAACGCTCGTATCATGATACGGATACGAACCAACAAAGCGCAATGTTGTTGCGTGCAAAATTGGATCCTGATGAGAAATACACTCGAAGCCGGATTGACGCGTCCGGGCCGGATACCGCGCGATACAGCGTTCCCAGCCAACCGCCCCCTGCTGGACGTCGGGCGTCCAGACGCTCAAGATGGCGAGATTGCGCAGGATTCAGGAAGAGAGTTGGCATGCGCCTGAACGGACCTACCCTTTTGGCTGCCGCTTGTTTGGGCGGCAGCTTTGTGTTGCAAGCCGCGGCGGTCGCCGGCGAAACAGTTGCGCCCCCTACGACCGAGGAGGCGCAGGCCGCCTACGCGCGGTTTGCAACTGCCTTCGTGGGTCGGCTCGTGAAGGCCGGAGTGCCATTCGAGCTATCCGGCGGCAAATTTGCAGAGATCAACGAGCTCGCTCACCGCCAGGCCCTCCGCGGCTGCGATGACCGTAGGGAGCCGGACGCCGATCCGTTCGCGCCGGCTGACGCACCGCCGCCCCCGGTCGTCTTCAACTGCACCTGGGAATCTGGCGAGCGAATCAGCCTGACCAGGCTGCCCAACACAGGCAGTTGGATGGTCAGCGATGACGCGACAGCTGCTGCTGGTGCCGGGATTCTTCTGGTTGGCCCGAAACAGGAAGTGCCGAAGGTCGTGGCGGTCCCGATCGCGCCGAAACATGCCCCGGAAGCGCCCGCCGTGAACGTGCCGGTGAATGCGGCTGTCGCGGCAGTTCAGCCGCCAGCGGTCTACTCAGGGGCGAACCTGCAGGCGATGCCGAGTCCGTTCGTGCCGCCGGCGCGCGCGGAGCCTGTGCGTTCGACCGCCCCATCCGCCGCGATCGCGGGACCGATGCCAACGCCCTTCGGTGGCGCTGGACGATAGTTCGGAGGTCAGCCCCGGATGGCCTCCGTCGATCGCTGAATTTGCTCGGACATGAGGCGCTGGATTCGGGTGGGCGGCTCACGATGGACGAGAAGATCGATCACCCAGCCGGCCGTCACCACGACGCCGAGTGCGCTGAGGGTGAGGATCGCTGAGGCCATGTTCCGCTCCGAATGCTGCAAGTGAAGCATCCACTTTGCCGCAAGCGGGCAGTCCGGAAAATCCTCCAAATGGACTGCGTGGTCGTTGTGCAATCTGTGACGCAGTTCCTTTTTTCGCATTGGTCGGCTGCTGGGAGATCCCGCCCGCCGTGGACAACCTGCTGCCTTCACACGTGTGGACAGGCCCTTCGGGCTGCCAGGTCTGCCCACCGCTCCCCGCGCGCTTGCCTTCGGCCTGACGCCCTGCCCACCGGCTTCGCCCGTGGACAGGTTGCCCGGACGGTGGCCCGTCCGCCCCTGCGGCCTGCGGCCGGGGGCCCCACCTCGGACTACTGAATGAACCCCGGCGCTTCGCGCCCAAACACGGGATCCCTGTTCTGCAAGGCCGGGCCTTGCCGGGGCCGGGCGGAGTACGCCGACACATCGTGTCGACAGCGCCGGACGGAGCGCCAGCAGCGAGCGATACGCCGCGAGCAGTTGCATTACCTCCGCGTCTCCGCCCTGACGTCGGTCCTCCCACTGACTTGCCTCGTAGTGGGCCCAGTCAACCGGGAGCAAGGTTTTCGTGGCTCGTGAGCCGCGTCAGCGGGGAGCAGGTTGAGGCCGCGCTCGGCAAGTTCGTCTCCGACCTCACGGGGATGAAGCCGCCTCCGATCGAAGTCACGCCCGCGGACGTGTTCGCGCCGTTCCATTCCTTCGTCGACGAGGTGCAGGGCATCGTGCGCGCCTCGCGCGGCGCGCCAGTCGTGCCCGATACCAGTCCGAAGCCCGACATGCCGGTCATCTACGTCGATGGCCAGGGCAAGCTCGTGAGCCGCGTCAGCGGGGAGCAGGTTGAGGCCGCGCTCGGCCCCGTGGTGGACGAGATCCGCGCAAGCATGGCTCGGCAGGCGGGCAGCGCGAAGGAGTACGCCGGCGAGGGGCCGATCAGCGCCCTCTATGGGATCAAGCCTCGGCTCGGATTCGGGCGGGGCCTCTCGGTGCGCCCATGGCGTCGTAGACGTCGACCTGAAGCGCCAGCGCCTCCCGCGTCGTGTCCACCTTTGGCTCGTTCTGCTCCCCTGCGCCCTGACGGATTGCATCGGCGGCGGCCTGATGGGCTTCGAACGACAGGCAGCACCAGCCCGGCGCCAAGCCATAGCCAGTCAACACGTGGCTGACCACCTTCATCTGCGTGCGGCCGGTGTAGACCAGTGGCGCGCCGGCCCTCATTTCCTCGCCGGTGTGCTGGGTTTCCAGCAGGTAGAGCGAGTCGCCGACCTGGAAGTCCCGGTCGTTGAAGCGGATCTCGAACGTCTTGCGGCCATCCCAGGCGGCCTGGAAGACCTCGGGGTCGGTCTTCAGCTCCTGGATGCGTCCGGCCGCCCGTTGCGCGCGGGCCGTCATTCACCAGCCCCCATCGCTTCGGCGGCGGCCGGGGTGCGCTGCTCCTGGGCGCGCAGCCACAGCCAGGCGCGAACGATCGAATGGACGTCCTCCCAGACCTCTTCCCGCGGCAACGATGCCTGCATCGGTCGCGAACCGATCCGGCTCACGCCGCACGCGCGACATGTACCCGTTGTTCACGGCATGGAAGAAGTCGACCGGCTGGCGCTCGAACTTGTCGGGTGCCCGGGCGCCCGTGAGGCGCTCGGCGGCGATCGCCGGGTCGAGGTAGAAGAAAAGGGTCAGGTCTGGCTGGAGCAGGGCCCCTCGCGGGCCCTTCTCTGGCGATCGGCCGGCCGCGGCCAGCATGTCGCCGCCTTGGGCCATTGCCTCCAGAGCGCTCAAGGTCGCCAGGTCAAAGCCCCGCCCGCCGCCCTGGTAGGCGAAGGTGCTGTCGGTGAATCGGTCGCAGATCACGACATTCCCTGCGGCCAGCGCCGGCGCGATCTTCGAGTGCATGTGGTCGCGCCGGGCCGCAAAGCACAGCAGCGCCTCGGTCAGCGGGTCCATGGACTCGTTCAGAATCATGGCGCGCAGCTGCTCGGCCAGCGGCGTGCCGCCGGGCTCGCGGGTGACCACCACGGTCCGGCCCGAGGCCTCGAAGAACTTCGCGAGCGCCTCGATGTGGCCGCTCTTGCCCGCCCCGTCGACGCCCTCCAGGGACAGGAAAAGACCCCGTTCGCTGCCGCTCATGGCGAGCACCTCTCGCCCGGGGCCTCCTCCACCATGGCCAGCACCGTCTCCCGCTCGATCGTCTTCTTCGTGACCAGCCGCATCAGGGCGGGCGCGCCAGCCGCGCGGTGGATCACGTGGAATCGGTTGTTGTCTTCCCACTGAATCCCGAGGAAGGCAAGGCCCACGCACTTCACGCCGGCAGCCAACTCGTCGGCATCGGCGGTATCTGCGGCGCGCAGGAACTCGGCGCAGAGCACCCGAAAGGCCTCATATGTGCCCGGGATCGAGGGCGCGGGGGACGGCTCCTGGGGCGCGGATTCCGGGGCGTGTGGCGTCTGAGCGGCAGAGTTCATCATTCATGCGGAAGTTCGAAAAGTTGATGCGGTACGCTGAAAGGCGTTTTATTATCCGTGCCATTATTCTCTTACAAACCAATAATCGCGCAAGGCAACAGAGTGAATACTGTTAAACGCTTCGTTCCGGGCGTTCGCCAGGCAGCGGCTTCGGCTGCTGCGGGCGCGCCAGCGATGCTGGTGCTGCAGGCGGAAACGTCCCCCGAAGTGCGGACCGCCCTGCTGGTGGCCACCATGCGGGGAACCCCCGTTCGCCGGGTGTCCCTGAAGGATCTCCAGTGCGATCTGAATGTCCGCGCCAGCCTGGCCGCGCATCTGGGCGAGATCCTGCCTGTGGGCACGGTCGAGTTCGTTCGCACCGTGATGGGCATTCGGGGCGTCCCGGAGCCGGACGGCATGGGCTACGGCCCGATCGGCGACTTCCTGCGCCGCGAGATCCGCGAGGGCGTGCTCTATGAGCTGCAGGCCGCCGAGGGGCCGGTCTTCGTGAAGCCCGTGGCGACCAAGACCTTCTCCGGCTTCGTCTATGACCCGCGCCGGGGCGCCAAGCACACCGAATACCAACTCGAGCAGCTCAAGGCGATCGCCTCGCTCAAGACCAGCACCCGCGTGTGGCTGTCCGAAGTAGTCGAGTTCGCCTGTGAGTGGCGCTACTACGTGGACGCCGCAGGCCACATCCTCGCCAAGGCCCGCTACGACGCCGACGGCGACGACGACGCGCCGGAGCCCACTGTCGAGGTCGTGCAAAGCGCGATCGACAGCACGGTGACCTACCTCGAAGCCCGCGGCAACGCCCATCCCTTTGCCATCGACGTGGGCGTCCTCGCAAACGGGCGCACGGCCGTCGTGGAGCTCTCCGACGCCTGGGCCCTCGGTCTCTATGGCCACGCCCGCACGCCGGGCGCCACGGACTGGAAGGCCGAGGACTACGTGGACTTCCTGCTGCAGCGCTGGCGCTCGATCGTGGCGTACGCGCAGCTGCGTGCAGCGCGCGAGGCTGCCGACCGGCTGTCCAAGGCCGAGAAGGTGGAGCCCCCGCCGCCGAAGCCACCGGCACCGCGCGGCCGTCCCCGGAAGGTCCCGCTCCAGGCAGCAGCAGGGGCCTGAGAAATTTCACACAAGAGGGGATTCTTGCGGTATATCATGAAGAAGACCCTCCGTGCCCGCCCCCTCGTCCGGGCCTCACCCCCGTCGACCCTCACTCCCACCGGAACCCTGTCCCCGCAAGGCCTCGGTTCCGCGCCGGCACGCATTCCCGACGTAGCCTGATCCCTTGCGAATCTGTTCACCGCGGACTCGGCTCCCTCGGAAAATCACTCCCCGCGCCACATGCCCCCAGTCGATCTGTCCGACGCGAGCGATGCCGACCTGGTCGCTGAGCTCGAGCGGCGGCGGTTCCGGCGCGAGCGGCCGCCCAAGCTGCGCCACGTCTACTCGTGCACCAGGTGCTCGAACGTCTACCGGGCCGGCGCGACGCCCGTCACGATCTACGCCAGGTCGGGCGCGGCCTGGTGCAGGAGCTGCAACGCGAGCACGCCCGAGTCGACCGAACTCTGGGAGAGCCTTGCTCGGTCGGGACATGTTCGATCGGAACGTGTTCCATCGGAATAGCACTCCATCCGAACAGCACTCGATCGGGATAGAGCCCCACGCGAACCTGCTGGATCGGGACACGGATCTATCCGCCTGGCCTGCGCGGGGCTACACCACCGGTACCACCCCATTGGGACAGGCTCGCCGCGCCCGGTTTCGGGTAAGTACCTAGCCAAATCAACCATCAAGGCCTTGAATTAGTTATCTTTAATAACCATAATTTGACTTCATTCCAGAAGGCAAATCATGACCCACAAGGACCTTCAGATCGAGCTTCGCGACAACGTCGTCATCGTCCGCCTGACGCGGGGCGCCAAGCGCAACGCGCTATCCGATGGCCTGATCCTCGCCCTTCGCGATGCTTTCGACAAGCTGCCATCGAGCATCCGTGCCGCGGTGATCGACGGCGAAGGCCCGCACTTCTGCGCCGGCCTCGACCTGGCCGAGCTGAAGGAGCGCGATGCGGGCCAGGGCCTGCAGCATTCGCGCATGTGGCACGCGGCGCTCGACCTCGTGCAGTTCGGCCCCGTGCCGGTCGTCGCGGCGCTGCACGGCGCGGTGGTCGGCGGYGGCCTGGAGCTGGCCAGCGCCTGCCACATCCGGGTGGCCGACAGCACCACGTTCTATGCACTGCCCGAGGGCTCGCGCGGCATCTTCGTCGGCGGCGGCGGCTCGGTGCGCATCCCTAAGCTGATCGGCGCCGCCCGCATGACCGACATGATGATGACCGGCCGCGTCTACAACGCCGAGGACGGCGAGCGCGCCGGCTTCGCGCAGTACCTGGTGCCCGAGGGAACGGCCTTCGACAAGGCGCTCGAACTCGCGCAGCGCGTGGCGACCAACGCGCCGCTCACCAATTACGCGCTCATGCATGCGCTGCCGCGCATCGCCGAACAGCCGGCCGACCACGGCTTCTTCACCGAGGCGCTGATGGCCGGCATCGCGCAAAGTGCGCCTGAGGCCAAGGAGCGCGTGCGCGACTTCCTCGAAGGCAAGGCAGCCAAAGTCAAGAACGTATAGCTCGCCCGCAGCGGCTGCAGCGCCGGTTCGCGGGGGTCCTGGCGCCGCCCTGCCCTGTTCGCATCGGAGAGAAAACCATGAACGAGACAAAATCCGCCCCGCGCTACCGCCCGCTCGAATTCGGCATCACGCGCGGCGTGCTGCGCGAGGGCGCGCCGGGCGTGCGCTACCTGCAGGCCGAGGTGCCGCTCGGCGAGTATGCCCTGCGCATGACCGATCGCTTGGTGCATTGGGCCCGAGTTGCGCCCGATCGTACCTTCATCGCCCGCCGCGCCCGCAGCGCCGACGGCAACACCGGCGACTGGATCCGCGTGAGCTACGGCGAGGCGCTGGGGAGCGCGCGCTCCATCGCGCAGGCCCTGCTCGATCGCGGCCTCTCACCCGAACGCCCGGTCGCGATCCTCAGTGAGAACAGCATCGAACACGCGCTGATGGCGCTCGGCTGCCTGTGCGCCGGCATTCCGCATTGCCCCGTCTCGCCGGCCTACTCAACCGTGAGCAAGGACTACGAGAAGCTGCGGCATGTGCTGGACACGCTCACCCCCGGCCTTGTGTTTGCCAGCGACGCCAAGCGCTACGGCCGCGCCATCAGGGTGGCGGTGCCGCCCGACTGCGAAGTAGTGCTGGGCGAGGGCGCGGTCGAAGGCCGTGTCACCACTGCGTTCGGCAAGCTGCTGGCGACCGAGCCGACCGCAGCGGTCGACGCGGCGATGGCTGCGATCGGCCCCGACATCATCACCAAGTTCCTGTTCACCTCCGGCTCGACCAAGCTGCCCAAGGCGGTGATCAACACACACCGCATGTGGTGCGCCAACCAGCAGCAGATGCGCCAGTCGATCCCGTTGCTGCAGGAAGAGCCACCGATCCTCATCGATTGGTTGCCTTGGAACCACACCTTCGGCGGCAACCACAACGTCGGGCTTGTGCTCGACAACGGCGGCACGCTCTACATCGACGACGGTAAGCCGACGCCGGCCGGCATCGCCGAGACGCTGCGCAACCTGCACGAGATTGCGCCAACCATGTACTTCAACGTCCCGACCGGGTTCGAGGCGATCGCCAAGGCCATGGAAGATGACAGCGCGTTGCGTGACAACTTGCTGTCCCGCGTGAAGATGTTCTTCTACGCCGGCGCCGCGCTGGCGCAACCGGTGTGGGACAGCCTTTATCGCACTCAGGAAGACGCCATCGGCGAGCGCATCGTGATGGGCACCGGCCTGGGCATGACGGAGTCCGGACCCTTTGCGCTCTACATCACCGGACCCGATGTGCATTCAGGCGACCTCGGTTTGCCGGCCGCCGGCATGAAGATCAAGCTGATCGACGTCGATGGCAAGACCGAGATCCGCTACCGCGGTCCGAACATCACGCCGGGCTACTGGCGCTCGCCCGAGTCGACCGCGGAGGCTTTCGACGATGAAGGTTACTTTGCGAGTGGCGATGCCGTGACCTGGATCGACGAGGGCGACATCCACAAGGGCGTGCGCTTCGACGGCCGCATCGCCGAGGACTTCAAGCTAGCGACCGGCACCTTTGTCAGCGTCGGCCCGTTGCGCGCCAGGATCATCACGGCCGGCGCACCCTATGTACAGGACGTGGTCATCACCGGCCTGAACCTCAAGGAAGTCGGCGCACTGCTTTTCCCGACCCAGGCACTGCGCGGCCTGGCCGACCTGCCCGACGGTGCTGCCATGAGCGAGGTGATCGCCAGTGCGCCGGTGCAGGACTGGCTGCAGCAACTCGTGAACACGCTGGCAGCCAACGGCACCGGCAGCGCCAACCGCATCGCCCGTGCAGCACTTATGGCCGAGCCGCCTTCCATCGACAAGGGCGAGTTGACTGACAAGGGCTCGATCAATCAGCGCTCCGTGCTCAAGCACCGCGCGGCGCAGGTCGATGCGCTGCATGTTGGAAGTCTGCCCCATACCGTGACACCCCAAGGAGGCAAGCAATGAAGATCGAAGGACAGGCGGCGCTCGTCACCGGCGGCGCATCCGGCCTGGGCGAAGCCACGGCGCGCGAACTGGCGCGCCTGGGCGCGATGGTTGCGGTGCTCGATCGCAACGCCGAACTCGCCGCCAAGGTGGCGCAAGACATCGGCGGCGTCGCATGCACCTGCGACATCACCGATACCCACAGTGTGAACGCCGCGCTCGACAAAGCCGCCGCTGCGCACGGCGCTGCGCGGATCTTGATGAACGTGGCCGGCATCGGCAGCGCCAAGCGGATCGTCGGCAAGGACGGCATCGCTGCGCCGCTGGAAGACTTCCAGCGCGTGGTCAACGTCAACCTGATCGGCGCGTACAACATCAGCCGCTTGTTCGCGGCCGCCTGTGTGGGGCTCGCGCCGCTGGACGACGGCGAGCGCGGCGTGATGATGTTCACCGCCTCGGTCGCGGCTTTCGACGGCCAGGTCGGTCAGCAGGCCTACAGCGCCTCCAAGGCCGCTCTGGTGGGCATGACGCTGCCAATGGCGCGCGACCTCGCGCAGCACGGCATCCGCGTCTGCACCATCGCGCCCGGCATCTTCGCCACGCCTTTGCTGCTGGAGCTGCCCGAGGCGGTGCAGCAATCGCTGGCCGCCTCCATTCCCTTTCCGCCGCGCCTGGGCAAGCCCTCGGAGTTCGGTGAGCTGGCTTGCCACATTGTCACCAACGGCCACCTCAATGGCGAAGTCATCCGCCTTGACGGCGCGCTGCGGATGGCGCCGCGCTGATCCCCTCTATCCCCAACCAAGGAGACATCCCCATGACCACACGCCGCTACTTCGTGCAGACCCTCGGCAGCGTCGCTGCGATCGGCGCACTGGCACCGCTTTCGGCGCTCGCGCAGGCGCTCGAACAAGTCAAGATCCTCTACGGCTTTCCGGCCGGCAGCGCCGGCGACAGCGTGGCCCGTCGCGTGGCCGAGAAGCTGGCCGGCACGGCCTACACCAAGAACCCCGGCGTGGTAGAGAACAAGCCCGGCGCAGGTGGCCGCATCGCGGTCGAGACGCTTAAGGTCGCGCCCGCCGATGGTTCCGTGCTGACGCTGGCGCCGGTGTCGGCACTCGCCGTCTACCCCTACATCTATCCCAAGCTCAGCTATAAGCCCGAGGACGTGACGCCGGTGTCGATCGGGGCCATCATGTTCCACGGCCTGGCGGTGGGCCCGGCGGTGCCCGCCGAGGTCAAGACGTTGAAGGACTTTCTGGCCTGGGCCAAGGCCAACCCGGACCAGGCCAGCTACGGCTCGCCGGGCGCGGGCTCCATGCCGCATTTGCTGGGCGCCCTGCTCGGCCTGCGGTCGGGGGTGGCACTCAAGCACGTCCCCTATCGCGGCACCGTGCCCAGCATCACCGATCTGGTGGGCGGCCAGATCGCAGCCGCCATGAACCCGAGTGGCGACTACCTGCAGTACATGAAGGCAGGACGCGTGCGCGTGCTGGCCACCTCGGGCAAGAAGCGTTCGCCGTTTCTGCCGGACGTGCCCACATTCACGGAGCTGGGCTACCCGGACGTGACGTCCGAGGAATGGTTCGGCTTCTATGCCCCAGCCAAGACGCCGGCCGCCACCATCGCCAGTGCCAACGCCGCCATCAACGCCGCGCTTAGGGACAAGGCGGTGATCGACTCGCTCGCCCTGGTGGGCCTGGTGGCGAACGGCAGCACCGCGGCGGAAATGGCGGCCGACCAGAAGGCCGAGTACGTGCGCTGGGGACCTCTGGTCAAGCAGATCGGCTTTACCGCTGAGTCGTAGCCACCGCGAGTTCGACATGCGCCTGTCCATCGTCAGCGCGCGTGTCATATCAAGCAAGCCGATAGCCATGCGCAGTACCAGCGCATCCAGTGCGTGGCTGATCAGGGCCACACTGGGCAGCACGGCCGCACAGATTGCGCAATTACGGGGTAATCCTTTCCGTGCCGAAACCCGCGCCAGCAAAGGCTCTCCGAGCAAACCGTATCTTTCTGCACGGAAAGGACTACAAGGGCTTCCCGCAGAATGCAAGCGATATTTGTGGCTTCCCACAGAATGCAAGCGATGCTTGGCCTTGACGGTCCTCGTGGGGAGGGTTGCCACTGCGAATTGGATATGACGTAGCGATATGACGCGCCGATCGGCCGGGCGGCGGCGACTGTGACATAGGAAGACAAGGAG
>NZ_JBFUIU010000154.1:0-14608 GCF_056401695.1 Variovorax sp. P4_D9 | reverse complement strand
GCATCAAGCTGATGAACAGCATGCTGCTGTCGATGCCGGGCTCGCCCATCATCTACTACGGCGACGAGATCGGCATGGGCGACAACGTGTTCGTCGGCGACCGCAACGGCGTGCGTACGCCGATGCAGTGGAGCCCCGACCGCAACGCCGGCTTCTCGCGCGCCGACCCTCAGCGGCTCTACCTGCAGCCGATCATGGACGCGATGTACGGCTACGAGGCGGTCAACGTCGAGGCCCAGCAGCGCGACAAGAGCTCGCTGCTGCACTGGACGCGGCGCATGCTCGCGGTGCGCAAGACCAGCCGCGCCTTTGGCCGGGGGCGCCGCACCTTCCTGAAGCCCGGCAACCGCAAGATCCTGGCCTATCTCAGCGAGCACGACGACGACGCGATCCTGTCGGTGTTCAACCTCTCGCGCGCGGCGCAGCCTGTGGAGCTCGACCTGTCGATGTTCAAAGGCCGGGTCCCTGTCGAGATGCTCGGGCGGACCTCGTTCCCGCCGATCGGCGAACTGCCCTACTTGCTCACGCTCGCCTCCTATGGCTTCTACTGGTTCAAGCTCGCCGACGAGGCGCCGATGCCGATCTGGCACCAGGAAGGCGTGGCGCTGCTCGATCGCCCGGTGATCGTGCTCTTCGACGGCTGGACCAGCCTGCTCAAGGACCGCGTGATGCCCTGGCGCATCGGCTTTGCCGATCGCCTGCTCAAGCAGTTCGAGACCGACACCTTGCCGCCCCACATCGAAGCCCAGCGCTGGTATGCCACGAAGGGTTCCCGCATTGCGCGCGCGCGGCTGTCCGACCAGGCGATCTGGCAGACAGATGGCCAGAGCTGGATGCTGCCGCTGCTGGAACTCGACGGCCCGCCCGAGAAGTCGACCTACTTCATGCCGCTCGCGCTAGCTTGGGAAGACCGCGACGACGAACGCATGAAGAGCCTGCAGCCGGCCGCGATCGCCAAGGTGCGGCAGCAGGCCAACGTGGGCGTGATGGGCGACGCCTACTTCGACGAGGCCTTCTGTCGCGCCGTGGTGCGCGCCATCGTCAGCGACACCGAGCTGCCGACCGCGCGCGGCCGCATGCACTTCCGCCCGACCTCCCTGGGCCGCGAGTTGGTGCTGGAGGCGGTCACCGGGCTGGCCGTCAGCCGGCCCACCGCGATGAGCAGCAATACCGTCGTCACGCTGGGTGAGACGCTGTTTCTCAAGGGCTACCGCCACGTGCGCCCCGGCATCAACCCCGAGCTCGAGATGGGCCGCTTCCTGACCGAGGAAGCTGGCTTCCTGCACGGCGTGCCAGTGGCCGGCGCGCTCGAATACGTGGGCGCCGACGGCACGCTGCTGACGCTGGCGCTACTGCAAGCATATGTCCCGAACCAGGGCGACGGCTGGAACCACACGCTGGACTACCTCGAGCGCGTGCTCGGCGAGCTGCGCGACGCCGACGGCGGGCGGCCGCCGAACCCGCACGGCGCATTCCTGGCATTGATCGGCATTCTCGGACGGCGCACGGCCGAACTCCACAACGCCTTGGGCCRCCGCACCGGCAATCCCGCCTTCGACCCCGAGCCGATGACCGCGGCCGACCTGCGAGCCGCACGCGAGACGGTCAGGACCGAGGCCAGGGACACGCTCGTGCGCTTGCGCAAGCAGCAGGACCACCTGGTCCCCTCGGCGCAGGCGGATGCGGCTACGCTGCTGGCGAACGCCGACGCCGTGGACGCCTTCCTCGACGCCCTGCGCCTCGAGGCGGGCACCGGCTGGCGTTCGCGCTTCCACGGCGACTACCACCTCGGCCAGGTGCTGCTGGCGCGCAACGACTTCGTGATCATCGACTTCGAAGGCGAGCCGGCGCGCCCGATCGAGGAGCGCCGCGGCAAGCAGTCGCCGCTGCGCGACGTCGCAGGCATGCTGCGTTCCTTCAACTATGCGCGCTGGAGCGCGCTGCGGCGCGCCGCCCAGAACGCCGACGAACTGGCCCGGCTCGATGTCGAGGCGCAAGCCTGGGAGCGCGAGACGCGCGAGGCTTTCCTGGCCGGCTATGCCGCCGCCCTGTCGCCCGAGGCCCTGCCGGTCGATGCCCAACTGCTGCGCCTGTTCGAGCTCGAGAAAGCCCTCTACGAACTGCGCTACGAACTCGACAACCGGATCGACTGGGTGCCGGTCCCGCTGCAGGGCATCCTGGCCTTGCTCGATCGCGTTGCGGCGCGTTGATTGCACGGTCTCCGCCTTTCAATGCATCTCTCCGGGAGGATCCCATGGAAACCTTGACCTTCTACCTCGAGCCGCTGCGCGCCCTCTTGTTCCAGATCGGTGCCTTCCTGCCCCGACTGGTGTTCGCGGCGTTGGTGGTGCTCGCCGGCTGGCTGATTGCCAAGGTGGTGCGCCTGGTCGTCATTCGCGGCCTGCAGGCGATCAACTTCCACGTGCTGACCGAACGCGCGGGCATCGACAACTTCCTGCGTCAGGGCGGCATGGTGTCGGATTCGACCGTGCTCTTCGCCGCGCTAGCGTACTGGGTGGTGATCCTCGCCTCGCTTGTGGTGGCCTTCAACGGCCTCGGCCTCACCCACGTGACCGATCTGCTGGGCCGGTTCATGTGGTTCGTTCCCAATGTCTTCGTCGCGCTGCTGGTGCTCGTCTTCGGCGCCTACTTCGCCAGGTTCGTCGGCGACGCGGCGCAGACCTACGGCCGCAATGCCGGCATCCAGGACGCGCAGCTGCTCGGCAAGGTGGCGCAGTACGCCATCTTGCTGTTCGTGGTACTGATCGCGCTCGACCAGGTCAAGGTCGGCGGCGACATCGTGCGCCAGAGCTTCCTGATCATCCTCGGTGGCGTGGTCTTCGCGCTGGCGCTGGCCTTTGGGCTCGCGGGCAAGGACTGGGCAGCCGCGCGGATCCAGGAATGGTGGCCCACGAGCCACCCGATCCCGCGCCCGCCGACGCGAGACCCCCTGCCACACGAAAACGTGCGAAACGCCAATCCGCCTGCTAGCGTATGGCCTACGCGCTCCCACCAGGACGATCGACCGCACCCATGACGAAGCGCCCCCACACGCTGCTTTCCGCCGTCTGGCCCGGCAGGCCCTACCCGCTCGGCGCGACCTGGGATGGACAGGGGGTCAACTTCGCGATCTTCTCCAAGCATGCCGAGAAAGCCGAACTCTGCATCTTCGACGACAAGGGACGGCACGAGCGCCAGCGCATCGTGCTGCGCGAGCGCACCAACGATGTCTGGCATTGCTACCTGCCGGAGGCACGCCCGGGCATGGCCTATGGCTACCGCATCCTCGGCCCCTACAAGCCCGAGGCAGGACACCGGTTCAATCCGCACAAGCTGCTGCTCGACCCCTATGCGAAGGACCTGATCGGCGAGCTGCGCTGGAGCGATGCACTCTATGGCTATTCGGTCGGAAGCAAGCGCCAGGACTTGTCGTTCGACCGCCGCGACRGCGCCGCCTTCATGCCCAAGGGCCGTGTGCTCGAGACCGCCTTCACCTGGGGCGAAGACCGCCGGCCCGAGGTGCCGTGGCAGGACATGGTGATCTACGAGATGCACGTGCGCGGCTTCACAATGCAGCACCCGGACATCCCGGAGAACCTGCGCGGCACCTACGCCGCACTGGGCTGCTCGCCGGTGATCGACTATCTGCAGCGCCTCGGCGTGACCACCATCGAGCTGCTGCCGGTGCATGCCTTCCTGAACGACCGCCACCTGGCCGACAAGGGCCTCCAGAACTACTGGGGCTACAACACGCTCGGCTACTTCGCGCCCGAGGTGCGCTACAGCGCCTCCGGCAAGGTGAAGGAGTTCAAGACCATGGTCAAGACCCTGCACTCGGCCGGCATCGAGGTGATCCTCGACGTGGTCTACAACCACACCTGCGAGGGCAACCACCTCGGACCGACGCTGTCAATGCGCGGCGTCGACAATGCCTCCTACTACATCGCGAACGCCGCGCAGCCGCGCTACTACGACGATTTCACGGGCTGCGGCAACACGGTCAATCTCGAGCATCCGCGCGCCCTGCAGCTGGTCATGGACTCCCTGCGCTACTGGGCCGAGGAGATGCATGTCGACGGTTTCCGCTTCGATCTCGCCTCGGCGCTGGCGCGCGAGGCCGGCAAGGTCGAGAACCTGGGTGGCTTCTTCGACGCCATCCGGCAGGACCCGACGCTCAACCGCGTCAAGCTGATCGCCGAGCCCTGGGACCTGGGCCACGGCGGCTACCAGGTCGGCAACTTCCCGCCCGGCTGGGCCGAGTGGAACGACCGCTACCGCGACGGCATGCGCGGCTGGTGGAAGGGCGACGCGGGCGTCGTCGGCGACGTCGCCAACCGGCTGGCGGGCTCGCAGGACCTGTACGGCTGGTCCGGCAAGGGGCCGCACGCGAGCATCAATTTCATCACCGCCCATGACGGCTTCACGCTGCACGACCTGGTCTCCTACAACGACAAGCACAACGAGGCCAACGGCGAGGACAACCGCGACGGCAACAGCAACAACCTGTCGT
The DNA here is from genome assembly GCF_056401695.1 of Variovorax sp. P4_D9. Lineage (NCBI taxonomy): Bacteria > Pseudomonadati > Pseudomonadota > Betaproteobacteria > Burkholderiales > Comamonadaceae > Variovorax > Variovorax sp. P4_D9. Next base: position 10,098 of record NZ_JBFUIU010000154.1, on the reverse strand, counting down.
GGAACTGCGGCGCCGAGGGCCCGACCGACGACCCCGGGATCATTGCGCTGCGCGAGCGCCAGAAGCGCAACTTCCTGGCCACCCTGCTGCTGTCGCAAGGCGTACCGATGCTGCTGGCCGGCGACGAGCGCGGCCAAACCCAAAAGGGCAACAACAACGTCTATTGCCAGGACAACGAACTCGGCTGGCTCGACTGGACGCCACGGCCCGAAGCCGAGTCGCTGCGCGACTTCGTCGCCCAGCTGATCCGGGTGCGGCGGCTGCATCCGTCGTTCCGGCGCCGCAGTTTTTTTCGCGGCAAGCCGGCCGGCGATGGCGCCGCCAAGGACGTGGTGTGGCTGCGGCCCGACGGCCGCGAAATGACGCCGCCCGACTGGGGGGGCGAGCATGTGCGCTGCCTCGGGATGATGTTCTCGGGCACCGGCATCACCGACGTCGGCCCGCGCGGCGAGCCGCAGCAGGATGACGACTTCCTGCTACTGCTCAACGCCTACCACGAGCCCCTTCCGTTCACGATGCCGACGCATCCCGGGGACCGCTGGACACGCCTGAGCGACACCGCCCGCGAGAGCGCGCTGTCGCTGCTGCTGGCCGAGACCACCTATCCGCTTCAGGCGCGCTCGCTGGCCCTGCTGCGCTGTAGCCGGGCCGCTTCATGAGGCGAGCGCACGCCATGCCCTTCGGCGCCATCGTCCTCAACGGAGGCGGCGTGCATTTTCGACTCTGGGCCCCTTCGATCGACCAGGTGGTGCTCGAACGCGAGGACGGCAACGGCTGGCAGGATCATGCGATGCAACGCATCGACGACGGCTGGCACGAGACCACGGTGTCCCAAGCCGAGGCGGGGAACCGCTATCGCTACCGCCTGCAAGACGGCCTGCGGGTGCCCGACCCGGCGTCGCGCCGCAATCCGGACGACGTCCACGGCCCGAGCGAAGTGGTCGACCCGCTGGCCTACGACTGGACCGACGAGACCTGGACCGGCCGACCGTGGAACGAGGCCGTGGTCTACGAACTCCACGTCGGCACCTTCACGCCCGAGGGCACCCTGGCTGCCGCCCAGGACGGGCTCGCCGAGCTGGCGGAGCTCGGCATCAGCGCGATCGAGTTGATGCCGATCGCCGACTTCCCCGGCCGGCGCAACTGGGGCTACGACGGCGTGCTGCCCTTCGCCCCCGATGCGAGCTACGGCACGCCGGAAGAACTCAAACGCTTCATCGAAAGCGCCCACCAACTCGGCGTGATGGTGCTGCTCGACGTGGTCTACAACCACTTCGGCCCCGAAGGCAACTACCTGCACGCCTACTGCCCCGAATTCTTCAACCCGGCGCATCAGACGCCCTGGGGCGCGGCGATCAACTTCGACGGCGCCCGAGCCCGCACCGTGCGCGACTTCTTCGTTCACAACGCGCTCTACTGGATCGAGGAATACGGTTTCGACGGGCTGCGCATGGACGCGGTTCATGCGATCCGCGACGACTCGATGACGCCGATCGTGGAGCAGATCTGCAGCGCGCTGCAGCAGGGCCCCGGCCGCCTGCGGCAGGTGCACGTGGTGCTCGAGAACGACCTCAACCAGGCGCACCGGCTGGAGCGCGCAGCCGATGGCCTGCCCGTGGCGGCCACGGCCCAATGGAATGACGACCTGCACCACGCGGTCCACGTTCTGCTCACCGGCGAAGTCGACGGCTACTACGTCGACTACGCGCAGCGCCCGCTCGAGCAGTTCGGGCTGGCACTGGCCCGGGGCTTCGTCTACAGCGGCCAGCCCTCGGTCTTTCGCGATGGCACGCCGCGAGGCGAACCCTGCACCCACCTGCCCCTCGGCGCCTTCGTATCCTTCCTGCAAAGCCACGACCAGGTCGGCAATCGCGCCATGGGCGAGCGCATCGACGTCCTCGCCGATCCTGCGCTCGTGATGGCGGCGCGCACCTGCGTGCTGCTGTCGCCGCACACTCCGATGCTGTTCATGGGCGAGGAATACGCGGCCTCGACGCCGTTCCAGTACTTCTGCGACTTCGAGCCCGAGCTGGCCGCAGCCGTCACGGCCGGGCGGCGATCCGAGTTCGGCCGCTTCGCCGCCTTCGCCGACGAGGCGGCACGCGCGCGCATTCCCGATCCCAACGACGAGACGAGCTTCGCGGCATCGCGGCTCGATGCCGGCGAGCGCGCGCAGCCGTGGCAGGCGCGGGCGCTGGTCCAGACCCGCGAAGTGCTGCGGGTCCGGCGCACCGAGCTGACAGCGCGATTCGGTGCCGGCTGCCGCACCCACCAGTGGTCCTGCGAAGGCGACGCGCTGAGGCTGGTCTGGCAGCTCGATGCCGACGCCGACGGAAGCTCCGACGCTTCGGCCTTCCTGCACCTGGTCGCCAATTTCGGCGCCGCCGACGCCGAGGTGGCCTGGCCGCCGGGGCGCGTGATCCACCTGCTGGGCGTCGACGGCGCCTGTGCTGCAGGCAGCGCGCTTCGGCTGGCACCGGGCGCCGTCTGCGCGACCCTCGAGGAAGCGCAAGGTGGATGAGGCCGAGGCGCTGCGCCGGCTCTGCGAGCGCCACGGCGTGGCGACCGGCTACCACGACGCCTTCGGCCACTGGCAGGCGGTGGCGCCCGAAGCGCTGGCTGCATTGCTGCACGACGCAGGCTATCTGCCGGGCGATGATCCGGCCTTGGCGGAGACGGACGCAGAGCGCTCGTCATGGCGGCAGACCCTGCCGCCGGTCCTGGCGGTTGCCGCAGGCAGCGGGCACTTCGCCGTGGCGCTGCAAGTGCCCGCTTCCACTGCCCACTTCACATGGCGGCTGGTCGACGAAAGCGGCGGCGTTCACCAGGGCGAGATCGACACCGCCTCCCTGGAGGCCGAGGCCGAAGCGGAGATCGACGGCGTACGCCATCGTCGCTTCAGCCTGCCGGTCAGGCTGGCCCTACCGGCGGGCTACCACCGCCTGAGCATCGTCGGACATCCGGACGAGACGCTGGTGGTCTGCGGCCCGTTGCGCTGCCACCAGCCGGCGCCACTGGATCGCGGCGGTCGGGTCTGGGGCTTCACGCTGCAGTTGCATTCCCTGCGTTCGGGGCGCAACTGGGGCTTCGGTGACTTCAGCGACCTCAAGGACTTCGTGGTCCAGGCCGCCCGCGAAGGCGCCGACGTCATCGGTTTGAATCCGCTGCACGCGCTGTTCCCCCACAACCCCGCGCATCAGAGTCCGTACAGCCCGTCTTCGAGGGCCCAGCTCAACGTGCTCTACATCGATGTCGAGGCGGTGCCCGACTTCCTGGCCTCGGCAGCGGCGCAGCAGCGGGTGCGCTCGCCGGCGTTCCAGTCGCGACTGGCCGGCCTGCGCGCCGCGCAGCTGATCGACCATTCCGGCGTCTCGGCGGCGAAGCACGAGGTCCTCGAGCTGCTCTACCGGCGCTTTCTCGAGCGAGCGCCGGCTGATGTGGARGTCGAGCTACTGCGGCGCTTCCGGGAGCGTGGCGGCGAGGCGCTGCGCCAGCACGCGCTGTTCGAGGCGCTGCAAGCGCATCTGCATGCGGCAGACCCGGCGGTCTGGGGCTGGCCGGCGTGGCCGGAAGCCTTCCGCGACCCCTGCGGCGCGGCGGTCGCCGCCTTCGCGGCCAAGCACGGCGAGCGAATCGGCTATCACGAATACCTGCAATGGCAGGCTGCGCGGCAGCTCGAATCGGCGAGCGCGCGCTGCGCCGAACTCGCCATGGCGATCGGCCTCTACCTGGACCTCGCGGTCTCGGTCGACCGCGGCGGCTCGGACGCGTGGCGTCATCGGGGCTGCTTCGCGCTCGACCTGCGGGTCGGCGCGCCGCCCGACGCCTTCAACACCCAGGGCCAGGACTGGGGCCTGCCGCCGCTGCGCCCGGATCGCCTGCGCGAGGCCCGGTACGCGATCTTCATCGAGGCGCTGCGCACCAACATGCGCGGTGCCGGCGCCATCCGCATCGACCACGTGATGGCGCTGATGCGGCTGTTCTGGATTCCAAACCGCGGCAGACCGCGCGACGGCAGCTATGTGGCCTATCCGTTCGACGAGTTGTTCGCGATCCTGGCCCTCGAGAGCCAGCGCCACCGCTGCCTCGTGATTGGCGAGGACCTCGGCACGGTGCCCAATGCGATGCGCAAGACGATGCGCCGCCATGGCGTGCAGTCGTACCGCCTGCTGTATTTCGAGCGCACGCCCGATGGTGCTTTCCGCGCGCCGGCCGACTTTCCGCGCGAGGCGGTGGTGGCGATCGGCACGCATGACCTGCCGACGCTCGCGGGCTGGTGGTCGGCCCTTGACCTGCGCGTGCGCTTCGACCTTGGCCTGATGCCCGATGCCGCGACCTATGAGCGAGCGGTGCAGGAGCGCCACCACGATCGCACGCAGCTGCTCGAGGCCGTCCGGCAGCAGCGGGCCCTGCCGCCCCGAAGCGTCGCTGCGGCCGAAGGCGGAACGCTGGATGCCGATGCGGTGGCGGCCTTGCATGCCTTCCTGTCCGCCGCGCCCTCGGGCGTGATGATGGTGCAGCTCGAGGATGCGCTCGGCGAGATCGAGCAGTCGAACCTGCCGGGCACAACCTTCCAGCACCCCAACTGGCAGCGCAAGTACGGTGCCGGGCTCCACGAGATCTGGTCCGGCCTTCAGATGCAGCAACTCTGCGCCGCGATGGCGCGCAGCCGGCCGCGCGAGCGTGCCGGCTGGCCGCTCCGAACGCAGGTGCCGCGCGCCACCTATCGCCTGCAGCTTCACGCGGGCTTCACTTTCGACGATGCCGCAGGCATCGTGCCCTACCTCGAGCGCCTGGGCATCAGCCACGTCTACTGTTCGCCGATCCATCGCGCCCGACCCGGCAGCATGCATGGCTACGACGTCGTCGCCCACGCCGAGGTCAATCCCGAACTCGGTGGACTGGCCGCCTTCGAGCGCCYGACGTCGACGCTCAAGGCGCACGGCATGGGCCAGCTGATCGACCTGGTGCCGAACCACATGGGCGTGCTCTGCAATGACAACCCCTGGTGGTCGGACGTACTCGAGAACGGCATGGCCTCGCGCTACGCCCGACACTTCGACATCGACTGGACGCCTCTGACGCCGCAACTGGCGGGCAAGGTGCTGCTGCCGGTGCTGGGCGACCACTACGGCAAGGTGCTGGAGCGCGGCGAGCTGCAGCTCCAATGGGATGCCGAAGCCGGCGCCTTTGCCGTCGGCTACTTCGAACACCGTTTTCCGCTGGCACCCGAAAGCGCCGCCGCCATCCTCGATCGCGCCTGCGACCGCCTCGGACGGGGTGAGGCCAGCGCGCCTCTCGCGGGCATCGCCACCGCGCTGCGCCATCTGCCCGGCATGCGCCGCAGGCGGTCCCGAGCCGTGGCTGAGCGGGCCCGCGACAAGGAACTGCTGAAGGCCCAACTGGCGCTGCTGGCCGCCGCCCGTCCCGCGGTGGCAGATGCGATCGCGGCCGCGGTCGAAACGCTCAACGGCAGCGATCAGCGGGATGCCCTGCACCGGCTTCTGGAGGCGCAGGCCTATCGCCTCGCCCATTGGCGCGTGGCGGCCGACGAGATCAACTACCGCCGCTTCTTCGACGTCAACGAACTGGCGGCGCTGCGCACCGAACGCCGCTCTGTGTTCGAGGCCACGCATGCGATGGCGCTCGACCTCGCCGCCCGCGGCTGGGTCGAGGGCCTGCGCATCGACCACCCTGACGGCCTGCATGACCCGGCGCGCTACTTCGAGGGCTTGCAGGACGGATTCGTCGCCCGCACGGGGCGGCCGGCGCGCGGCCTCGACGCCGACGGCCGGCCCGACCGCCCGCTGTACGTCGTGGCCGAGAAGATCGCCGCGCCGCTCGAGGAGGTGCCGGTCTCATGGGCCATCCACGGCACCACCGGCTATCGCTTCGCCAATCTAGCCAACGCAGTGCTGATGGACACGCGCGGTGCCGACCGGCTGCGCCGAATCTGGCGTTCGTTCACCGGCATCGCCACGCCATTCGAAGAGATCGTCTACCGGTCGAAGCGCGAGGTGGCCGGCGCAACACTGGCGTCCGACCTCGAGGTGCTGGCGATCAGGCTGCTCGCCATCGCCAAGTCGCACCGCAGCACCCGCGACCACTCGCTCAACACGCTGCGCGAGGTGCTGGCGACGGTGGCAGCCAGCCTCACGGTCTACCGGACCTACAACGCGAAAAACATCGCCGACCAGGATCTGCACTACATCAACCAGGCGGTTGCCGCAGCGCGGGAGCGGCTGGCGCTGCCCGACCCCTCGGTGTTCGACTTCGTGCGCGAGGTCCTGCTGGGCCGGGCGCCGGGGGACGCACGCGCCGGCCGCCGGCAAGCGCTCCAGCTGGCCCGCCGCTTCCAGCAATTCAGCGCGCCGGTCGCGGCCAAGGGGGTCGAGGACACGGCGTTCTACCGCTACTTCCCGCTCGCCTCCGCCAACGAGGTGGGCGGCGAGCCCGACCGGCTCGGCGTTTCGGTCGAAGCGTTCCACGAAGCCAGCAGCGACCGCCAGCGGCGCTGGCCGCAGACCATGCTGGCCACCTCCACCCACGACAACAAGCGAGCCGAAGACGTGCGGCTGCGCATCGACGTGCTGTCGGAGCTACCGGGGCTATGGCGACTCGCCTTGAAACGCTGGGCAGGCTTCAATGCCCCCCTGCGCGGACCGGTGTCGGCGGCGCACGAGTACCTGCTCTACCAGACGCTGCTCGGGACCCTGCCGCCGGACGAACTCGACGCCGCCGGCCAGGAGGCGTATGCGGACCGCATCGTGCACTACCTGTTGAAGGCCGCACGCGAGGGCAAGACCGGCACCAGTTGGACCCGCCCCGACGCCGGCTACGAAGCGGCGCTGGAGCGCTTTGCACGCGGCGTGCTGGCGTCCCGCCCGGGCAACGTCTTCGTTGCCGACCTGCGCAGCGCGGTGGGCGCGCTCGACCACTACGGCGCGCTTAACGGGGTCAGCCTCAACCTGCTGAAGTACAGCTCGCCCGGCGTGCCCGACCTGTACCAGGGCTGCGAGCTGATCGATCGCAGCCTGGTCGATCCGGACAACCGGCGCCCGGTGGACTTCGAACAGCGTTTGCACTTGCTGCGGGCGCTGGAGGCACTCGGCGAGGGGCCGCAATGCGAAGCCGAGGTCTGCCGTCTGGCGGCCACGCCCAGCGATGGCCGCGCCAAGCTCTGGCTCATCTGGCGCCTGCTCTCGCTGCGCAAGCGCTGGCCCGAATTGTTTCGCGACGGCAGCTACGAGCCGCTCGAGGTGCAGGGCGCGCGGGCCCGGCACGTCATCGCATTCATGCGCCGCCACGAAGGCCGGGTGCTGGTGGTAATCGTGGCGCGCTGGTTCGCACTGCTCGACGACCGAGGCCGGGGGCGGCGGCTTCCGCTCGGCGCAGCCGCCTGGGGCGATACCCGGGTGCGCCTGCCGTCCGGGCTCGGCAACGCATCGATGGAAGACCAGCTCACCGGTGCCCGCCACGCGCCAACCGGCGAATGGATCGCCCTGGCGTCGGTGCTGCGGTCATTTCCCGGCAGCGCCCTTTGGCGCGAGGGCACGCCGTAGGAGCCGGCCTTCCGCGCGACGCGGCCTGCTCCGCTCCAGCGTGCCCGGGCCGACGCATATCCCGACTGGTCACGTACCGCGCAGGAGACAAGAAAGCATGAGTCAGGCCATCCACTGTTTCACACGGCGACCGTCCGGTTCACCATCGATCCCGAAGGCCTTGAGGGCCCGCGCTGCGTGGCGGCAATTGCCGAAGATCCGCTGCGCTACTTGTTCGGCGCCAGAGGCGGCGGCGACAGCCTTGTCCATGCCTGCCTGTTGAATGCCGATGTGATCAACGCACGGGCCCTGGCGCGCTACCGCGAGGCCCCGAGCCGACAGATAATGCTCGAAAACGCGGATTTCGCGTTGTCGGAGAGCAGCGCCGAATTCTGAGACGGCATCCAACGGAAATCACACCGATGGGGGCTTTTCATGTCCATGGACCCCTTGGTGTCACGGGTGCTGCGGATGCTTCAGAACCTCTCGCAGGCGCGGATCGGTCTGAGCTGCCTTCGCCTCCATCCGGAAGGGCCCGCCGGCTCAGGCAACTCGGAGCGGGAGTTGCAACAGCGCATCACGCAAGGCGAGCAGGCCGTGCGGCGCCTGCTGGCTTCGATGGATGTCGCACATCGCTCCGAAGCCAGGGTGTCCCGCGCCTTGTTCTTGCAGTCGTTGCTCGAGAGCGCGCCGCAGCGTCTGCAGGCGTGGAGTGACCAGGATCCCCTGGACCGGATGCCACCCTCGCGCCTTTTCGAGTGGACTTCCCACGATCACGAACGACTCGAGTTGGCCCAACTCGAATCGCAAATGACGCCTGAAGAAGCCGCCCGCTACATCAGCACGCTGCAACCCATTTGACTGAAGCCGTCAGGCGGTCGCGCCGGCGAGTTCGGCCATCAGCTCTTCCTTGCGCATTTCAAGCTGCTCGCGCATGGCGACGAGATTCAGGCCCCGGGCGGCGCGCGCCTTCACGAAAATCTCGTTGCGTTCTTCCTTCACATGATGGTCGATGTATTCGCCGAGAACAGTGATCTTGGCATCGAACTTGTCATCCACATCCGCCGCATCCTGAATCTGGGCGATCAGTTCCTTGGCGCTTGCATGCTCAACTTCAGCTTCCTCGAGGAGGTCGACGTCCTTGATCGCCTCTCGCAGCGCCGGGTAGAAGATCTCTTCCTCGATCTGGGCATGCACGCTCAGCTCCGTGCAGATCTCGTTGGCGAGATCCCTCTTTTTTTGGGGCGCCCCGGCCGCCTTCGACTTGGCGAGATCCTCGTAGGCTTTGAAGAGTTTCTTGACCTTGCGATGATCTGCATCGAGAAGGCTGCAGGCACGGCGCGCTTGGTGGTGGAAGGCATCGTTAGGCTCCATGGGTGTGATGTTGAGGGAGAGCGAAGAATGGGATCGCACGACCGCACACCGGCGTAGGAAAAATGCGCATGCAGCTACCGGCGGAACGGATGCGAGCCAACGTCCTATGTCCTCCCCTCCGACCCGGCGAGTCGGCTCGACCTTCGCCCCAGTTCAACCGGCAAGCCGAGCCAGGCTGCGGCTGCGCAGGGAGAAATCGGAAGCTTCAAGTTGAATCGGCATTGCAGGACGTCGGCGATGGCGCTCCACCGCGACCTGTTCGATCAGGTCGAAGTGGGTCTGGCAGGCGTCAAGGAGGCTCTTCGGCCCTCCCTTGGCACCGAACAGATCTCGCAGCGCGTCCTCCGAGATCTCGGCGAGGATGCGGGGTCCGTCCAGACCCTCGGGATAGATGGCAAAGCGCACGGTACCTCTGTCGAAGCAGTGAATTGCCTCGCATTTCATAGTCGTCTCCTGTTGCCGGGCCACTGTGTTCGAAGCCGCAAGTGCCAACAAGCAGGCGATGGCTCCAGCGGCTGTCGGCCCAAGCCTGCCCTTCTTCGTCGTCAAGACGCTGCCGACCCGACCAGGCTCGACGCCAGCGACAGATCCTCCAGCCATGCCGCCCATGCCGCCTCGCGCTGTGCCGGGTCGCCGCGCAGCAGCGCCGAAGGGTGCAGCGAGATCAGGACGCGCCGTCCGGCAGCGTCGGCATGCCACTGTCCGCGCTCTCGCATCACGGCGACCGGCCTCTGCAGCAGCGCGCGTGCGGCGGTGGCGCCCAGCGCCAGAAAGGCGCCGGGCTTGACCCGCGCGATCTCCTCCTCGAGCCAGTGCCGGCAGGCGTCGACCTCACGCTGCGCCGGTGTCTTGTGCATCCGGCGCTTGCCGCGCAATTCGTACTTGAAGTGCTTGACGGCGTTCGTCACAAAGAGCTTCTCGCGCTGCCATCCAAGCTCCGCGACGGCGCGATCGAAGAGCTTCCCCGCCGGCTCCACGAACGGACGRCCCGCCAGGTCTTCCTTGTCGCCGGGCTGTTCGCCCACCACCATCAGCACCGCGTGAAGCGGGCCCTCCCCAATCACGGACTGCGTCGCCAACGCGCCCAGCGGGCATTCGCGGCAGGCGTTGGTGGCCCGGCGCAAGGCCTCGATCGCACGCGGCCGGGGCGGCGGGGCCTCAGCTGTCCTCATCGGGAATCCGC
>NZ_JBFUIU010000153.1:0-14615 GCF_056401695.1 Variovorax sp. P4_D9 | reverse complement strand
ACATGATCGCGATCGCCTACTGGAACGACCCGGCCGCCTTCGCGCGCTGGTGCGCCACGCCCGAGATCGACGACTGGTGGCGCTCGCCGGCACGGCTCGACGACGGGCTGGGCTACTTCCGAGAGATCGCCTCACCGCGGGCCGAGCACTACGAGACCATGTTCAGCACACCGGACCGCTTCGAAGGGGTCGGCGTGGTGATGGGCGGCGGGGTCAGCGGCGAGATCCAGGAGCACGGCTACTGGGGCTCGATGCGCGACCGGATCCCGCTGTCGCAGACCGACGCGATAGCGCCGTCGGGAAGCCGCAGCACGATCGAAGGTGCGCCGGCGCTGGGCAGGCGCGTGCGCATCGCCGGCCACCAGAACGTGGCGATGATCCGCTCGGGCCAGGAATGGACCGACACCACCGGCCGCGAGCGCACGCTGTATCTCGAGGACATGGAGCCGACCTTGCGCGAAGGCATGGACTTCCTGCGCGACCAGGGCCTCGCGATCGGCTGCTACAGCAACCGCTACATGCACCACCTGGACGGCAGCGGCGCGCCGCTGCAGAAGTCCTTCGGCCTGAGCTTCTGGCGCTCGCTGGCGGACTTGGAGCGCTGGGCCGAGTCGCACCCCACGCACGTGGCGATCTTCGGCAGCTTCATGCGCTACGTGCAGGAGCTCAACTTCGAACTGCAGCTGCGCGTGTACCACGAGGTGTCGGTGCTGAAGGCGGACGAACAGAGCTACGAGTACATCAACTGCCACCTGCGCACCGGGCTCATGAACGGCCTGGCGGCCTGAGCGCAGGCTCAGCCCTCGGAGGGCAAGCCGCGCAGGATCGCGTCGCGCAGTGCCGCCGGAATCTCGATCGCGCGATGGCTCTCGAGCGAGGTGGTCACCAGTACCTGGCGCATCTGCATGCGGAGTTCGCCCACGGGGTCGACGCATTGCAGCGCCAGGGTCAGCGAGCGCGTGCCGAGGCGCTCGACCGTCAGTGCCAGCGTGACCTTGTCGCCGAAGCGGCTCACAGCGCGGAAGTCGGCCTCGATCCGGACCGTTGGCAGGCCGATGCGCTGGTCCGAGATCAGCCGGCGGTAGCCGACGCCCATGGCGTCGACCCAGTCCTCGACCAGGCCGTTGAACATGATGAAGTACTGCGGATAGAAGACGATGCCCGCGGGGTCGCAGCCGGAGAAGCGGATCAGCCGCTCGCGGCGGAACGCACCGGCGGGCGCCGCACTCACGACGACTCCTCGCCGGCGGCTTCGTTGCGCATCACATGCACCCGCAGCTGGCCCAGCTGGCTGTGCAGCTGCTTGACGGTCTTCATGTCGAGCCCCGAGAACATCTCAAGGATCCATTGCTCGTGCTCGCTGGCCATGGCCTCGAAGCTGCGCCGGCCCTTGGGCGTGAGGCTCACGATCCAGGCCCGCCGATCGTCGGGGCTCGCGGTGCGCGAGACCACGCCTTCGCGCTCGAGTTCGTCGGTCAGCCCGGTCACGTTGCCGCCCGTGACCATCAGGTAGCGCGACAGCACGCGCATCTTGAGGCCGTCCTTGTAGCGGTAGAGCTGCGCCATGTAGTCGAAGCGCGCCAGCGTGATGTCGAAGCGCTCGCGCAGCCGCTTGCGGATCTCGGCCTCGATCTGCGTCGTGCTGGCGAGCATGCGCAGCCAGAGCTTGAGCACGGCATGATCGTCGTTGCCCGCGCGGGCCTCGTGACCCAGTTCCTCGGCGTCGCTGAGCGCCGCGTGCGAAGGGTCGTTGGTGCTGTCGATCATGTCACTTCTCCGCCCGACACCGAGATCGACTGGCCGGTGACCGAAGCGGCGCCCTCGCCGCACAGCCAGCGCACCGCGTCGGCCACCTCGGCCGGCTGCACGATGCGGCGCTGCGGATTGACGACCGCGAACTCGGCCAGCGCATCGGCCTCGCTGCGGCCGGTCTTGCCGACCACGTTGGCGACGCTGGCGCGCAGGATGTCGGTGTCGGTGTAGCCCGGGCAGACCGCGTTGACCGTGATGCCCTTGCGCGCCACCTCGAGCGCCAGCGAGCGCGTGAGCCCGATGACGCCATGCTTAGCCGCGGTGTAGGCGGCCACGTAGGCATAGCCCTTCTGGCCCGCCGTGCTTGCGATGTTGACGATGCGGCCCCAGCCCGATTCAAGCATTTCGGGCAGCGCCGCCTGCGCGCACAGGAAGCTGCCCGTGAGGTTGACGCCCAGCATGCGCTGCCAGAGCTCGACCGAGGTCTTCAAGAAAGGCGCGCTCTCGGCCTGGCCCGCGTTGTTGACCAGGATCTCGACCGGGCCCGACGCCGCGCGCACGGCATCGAAGGCCGCACGCACCGAATCGGCATCGGCGACATCGACCGCGGCCACGCCGTGGCCGCTGCCCGCCAGTTCGCCGCGCACGCGCTCGAGCGCGGCGCGATCGCGGCCCAGCAGGCTGAGGCGGACGCCCTCGGCCGCCAGGGTGCGCGCGATCTCGGCGCCGATTCCGCGGGCGGCGCCGGTCACGACCGCGTGGCGCCCATAGAGAGAATTCTTCATGGCTCGATAAACCGTTGACAACTAAACATTTTAACCCCGGGTGCTTTTCTTGGGATCAGCGCATAAACCGGCCGCCGAGGCGAGGTAGCCGACGGCGGCCGCGCTCAACCCTTGGTGCGCACGGCCGGGCCGCGGTCCCAGGTGACGGCCGACACGCCGCGCTCGCGCAGCTTGTACTTCTGCACCTTGCCGTTCTCGGTCCGCGGCAGGTCGTCGAGCAGATCGACATAGCGCGGCACCGCGAAGTACGGCAGGCGCGCCTCGCAGAAGCGCATCAGGTCTTCAGGCTCGATGCGGCTGCCCTCGCGGGCCACCAGCGCGGCCATGACCTCGTCCTCGGCCAGCTCGGAGCGCACCGGGTAGACCGCGCAGGCGGCGACGGCTGGATGGCTCAGCAGCACCTGTTCGACCTCGAAGGAGGAGATGTTCTCGCCGCGGCGCCGGATCGCGTCCTTGATGCGGTCGACGAAACGGAAGGCGCCGTCGGCCTCGCGCAGCACCCGGTCGCCGGTGTGGAACCACAGGTTGCGCCAGGCCTCGACGGTCTTCTCGGGCATGTTGAAGTAGCCGCTCGCGAAGGCATAGGGCTCGTCGGCGCGCAGCAGCAGCTCGCCAGCCTCGCCGGGCGGCAGCTCGGCGTCGTCGGCATCGGCGACCCGCGCCTGAAAGCCCGGCCGCAGCCAGCCCATGACGCCGCCGCGCGGCGAATCGGGCGCGGTGGCGATCGCGAAGTTGGTCTCGGTCGAGCCGTAGCCCTCGAGCAGCCGAACGCCGGTGCGCGCCAGGAAGGCCTGGCCCGCCGCGGCCGGCACGCCGGGCCCGAGCCCGGCGCGCACGCGGTGATCGCGCTCGCCGGGCCCTTCGGGCTGGGCGAGCAGGATCGGCACCATCGCGCCCAGGAGGTAGACCACGGTGGCGCCGCAGGCCCGCATCGAAGGCCAGAAGCCCGAGGCCGAGAAGCGCGACTCGAACACCACCTCGGCGCCCGTGAGCGCAGCCTGCGAGAAGGTGTTGAGGGCATTGATGTGGAACAGCGGCAGCGTGGTGCACAGCACGTCGTCGGCGCCGACGCCGAGCACCTCGGCGCTGTTCACGCCCCACCAGAAATACTGGGCATGCGGGCAGACCACGCCCTTGGCCGGTCCGGTGGTGCCCGAGGTGTAGAGAATGGCCAGCGGATCGCCGGGCTGCACCGCGGCCGGCGCGATCGGCTCGGCGCCTGGCGGATACGACACGAGCCGGATGCCGGCGGGCGGCTGCCAGCCGCTCGTCGGCTCGCCGATGACCCAGATCTCGCGCAACGCCGTGCGACCAAGGTCCGCCGTCTCAAGCCGCTCCAGCAGGGCCGCCTCGATCACCAGCAGCTGGGCCTCGCTGTTGGAAAGAAAGTACGCGATCTGCGGGCCCATCGAGGCCGTATTGACCGGCACCGTGACGGCGCCGAGCCAGCCGGCGCCGAGGAACACCTCGAGAAATTCGATGCAGTTGCCGCTCATGAGCGCGACGCGGTCGCCGCGCGCAACGCCGGATTGCGCCAGCGCTGCGGCTTGCCGCGCCGCCGCTTCGGCGGCATCGGCATGCGACCAGCTCCGGCCCGCGACCTTCAGCAGCGGACGCTGCCCGAACTGCACCGCCTGCCGCTGCAGCATTGCCGGCAGGGTGCGCTGCGCGGCCGGCAACTGGCGCGGTTCATTCGTCATCGTCGGTGCCTCCGCCGAGGTAGGTGGCCTGGACGCGGGGATCGCTCTCGAGCTGCCCCGAAGGCCCCGACAGCGCGATCTCGCCGGTCTCCAGCACGTAGCCGTGGTCGGAGCTTTCGAGCGCGGCACGCGCGTTCTGCTCGACCAGCAGGATCGAGACGCCGTCGTCGCGCAGCTTGCGCACGATCGACAGGATGTCGCGCACGATCAACGGCGCCAGGCCCAGGCTGGGTTCGTCGAGCATCAGCAGGCGCGGCGCCGACATCAGCGCCCGACCGACCGCGAGCATCTGGCGCTCGCCACCCGAGAGCGTGTCGGCTCGCTGCGCGCGCCGTTCGGCCAACCGGGGGAAGCGGTCGTAGACCGTTTGAAGCTGGCGCTTGAGCGCGGCGCTCCCCAGCCGCTTGGAGTAGGCCCCGAGCTGCAGGTTATCGAGCACGCTGAGCTCGCCGAACAGCTCGCGCTTCTCGGGCACCAGGCAGAGGCCGCGCTCGACGCGCGCCTCGACGTCGAGCCCGTGCAGGTCCTCGCCTTCGAACTTCAGGATGCCCTTGCTGGACAGCAAGCCCATCGCCGCGGCCAGCAGCGTGGTCTTGCCGGCGCCGTTGGGGCCGATCACCGAGATGATCTGGCCGTGTTCGAGGCTCAGCGAGACGCCGCGCACGGCGTCGACCTGGCCGTAGGACACATGCAGGTCACCGATTTCGAGCATGGCCGTCATGCAACGCTCCCCAGGTAAGCCGCCTGCACCCGCGCATCCGCGCGCACTGCCGAGGGCACGCCCTCGACCAGCTTGGAGCCGAAGTTCATCACCACCAGCCGGTCCACCAGTTTCATCACGAAGTCCATGTCATGTTCGACGATCAGGATCGTCACGCCGTCGTCGCGCAGCTTGCGCAGCAGCTCGCCGAGCGCCATCTTCTCCTTGCGGCGCAAGCCGGCCGCGGGCTCGTCGAGCACCAGCAGCACCGGGTCGGCGGCCAGCGCACGCGCGATCTCGAGGATGCGCTGGGTGCCCAGCGGCAGGCTGCCGGCGAGCTCGTGCGCACGGTCGCCGAGGCCGATGCGGTCGAGCTGGCGCTGCGCCTCCTGCAGGATCTGGCGCTCCTCAGTGCGGTCGAGCCGCAGGCCCGCCTTCAGCACGCCCGAGCGGGTGCGTGAATGGGCACCGAGCGCGACGTTGTCGAGCAGGCTCATGTGCGGGCGCAGCTTGACGTGCTGGAAGGTGCGCGCCAGCCCCAGCTGCGCCACCTTGCGCTGCGGCAGGCCGGCGATGTCCTGGCCCAGGAAGCGCACCTGGCCGGCGGTCATCGGCAGCGTGCAGGTCAGCAGGTTGAACATGGTCGACTTGCCGGCACCGTTGGGCCCGATCAGGCCGACGATCTCGCCCGCCTTGACATCGAAGCTGACGTCGTTCACTGCCACCAGGCCGCCAAAGCGCTTGACCGCGCCGGTCACCGAGAGGATCGGCGAGCCGCGGTCGGGCAGGCTGCGATGCGCGAGCGGCTCGACCGGCGTCGCCGGCTCGCGAGACGGCGCCGCGGCAAGGCGGCCGCCGGTCCAGCGCCGCACGAAGCCCATCAGGCCGCCGCGCGCGAAGTGCAACAGCAGGATGAACAGCGTCGCAAAGGCCACCGCCTCGAGTTGCCCGGCACGCTGCGTGAGCATTGGCAGCACGTCCTGCAGGCCGTTCTTGAGGATCAGCACCAGGGCCGAGCCGACCAGCGCGCCCGCCAACTGCCCGAGCCCGCCGGCCACCGCCATCAGCAGGTACTCGATGCTGGCGCGGACGTCGAATGGCGACGGGCTCACGAAGCGGTTCATGTGCGCATAGAGCCAGCCCGCTAGGCCCGCGAACAGCGCCGCCGTGACGAACAACGTGAGCCGCACGCGGTAGGCATCGGCGCCGACGCTGGCCAGCAGCGTGGCACCGCCACGCAGGCTGCGGATCGCACGGCCCGGCCGCGACTGCAGCAGGTTGTGGCTGAACAGGAAGGCCAGCCCGACCAGCGCCCAAATCAGGTAGTAGATGGCGCGCGGATCGGCCAGCGACCAGCCGCCGATGCGCAGCGGCGGAATGTTCGACAGCCCGGTGTGGCGCCCCAGCGCATCGACGTTGCCGAACAGCATCGCGATCGACAGCCCCCAGGCGATGGTGCTGAGCGGCAGGAAGTGGCCGCCCAGGCGCAGGGTGAGCATGCCGATGGCCAGCGCCGAGATGCCGGTCAGCAGCAGCGCGAACAGCAGGCCGATCCAGGGCGACATCCCCTGCGTGGTGGTGAGCCACGCGGTCGCATAGGCCGCGATGCCGACGAAGGCCGCCTGCCCGAAGGAGGTGGCGCCGCCGATGCCGGTCAGCATCACAAGGCCCAGCGCGACCAGCGCGCCGATGCCGATGTCGTTGAGCAGCGAGACCGTGAAGTTGCCGGCCAGCATCGGCGCGATGGCCAATGCGACGATCACCAGGCCGATCCAGAAGTTGCGATTGCGAGGGAGGTTCATTGGTCCACCTCGTCTTCTTCCTCTTCCGAGTGCACGCTGAGGAAGGACCGGAGCATCAGCACCGGGATCAGGAGGCTGAACACGATCACGTCCTTGAGCGCGCCGCTCCAGAACGAGGCGAAGCTTTCGACCACGCCGACCGCGAGCGCGCCGACGGCGGTCATCGGGTAGCTCACGAGGCCACCGATGATCGCGGCCACGAAGGCCTTCAGGCCGATAATGAAACCCGAGTCGTAGTACATGGTGGTCACGGGTGCGATCAGCACCCCGATCAGGCCGGCCAGCAGCGAGGCGCTGCCATAGGCCAGCAAGGCGGTGCGCGCCGGCCGGATGCCGACCAGCCGCGCGCCGACGCGATTGACCGCGGTGGCGCGCAATGCCTTGCCCGCCACCGTGCGCTCGAATACCAGGAAGAACAGGCCGCTCAGCACGATGGCCGCGCCGACCATCAGCACCACCTGGCCGCTGACCGAGAAGCCGTCGCCGAGCGCGATGCTGCCGCCGGCCAGCGGCTGGGTGCGCGAGCCTTCAGGCCCGAAGAACAGCAGGCCGAGGCCCGACAACAGGAAGTGCAGCGCCAGCGAGACGATCAGCAGCACCAGCACCGAGGCGTCGGCGATCGGCTGGAACACCACGCGTGCCAGCAGCGGTGCGATCGGCACCACCAGCAGCACCGTGACCGCGATCTGCACGGCCGCCGGCATGCCGGGCCGCGAGGTCGCCCAGGCCAGCAGGCAAGGGAGCAGCGGCAGCACGCCCCAGGCCAGGATGGCCTTCGGCACCTTGCGGCCCTCGCCGCGCCGCAGCAGGCTGCCGACCTCGGTCAGCGTCGCCAGCGCCGCCAGCACCATGACCAGCCCGATGGTCGGCGGCAGGCGGCCGGTCTCGAAGGCGGCCAGGGTCAGCGCCGCGAAGGCCGCGATATCGCCGAAGGGCACGAACACCACCCGCGTGACGGAAAAGATCAGCACCAGCCCGAGCCCGGCAAGCAGATAGACCGCGCCATTGGCGAGCCCGTCGATGCCCAGGATGAGCGCCACGTCCCATGTCATTGAAATGCCCTTCGCATGATCGTCCTGAAGTTGTGTGCGGTATCGGCGTGGATCAGGGGGCGAGCTTCCACTGGCCGTTGTCGAGCTTGACGATCACGCGCGCGCGCTCGTCGACGCCGTAGAGATTGCCCGGCTTGAAGTTGTAGACGCCGTGCGTTCCGACCACTTCCTTGGTGCTGGCGATCGCGTCGCGCAGCGACTGGCGGAACTCGGGCGTGCCGGGCTCGCCCTTGGCGCGCGCCGCGGCATCGGCGAACACCAGCCAGCCGTCGAAGGAATAGGCCGAGTAGGCATCGCTGGTCGGCGCGTTGTTGACCTTCTGGAAGGCGGCGCGGAAGTCCATCGCGATCTTCTTGGTCGGATAGCCGTCGGGCAGCTGCTCGGCGACGATCACCGGGCCGGTGGGCATCAGCGCGTTCTGGCCCGAGGCGCCGACCACCCGCACGAAGTCGGGGTTGATCAGGCCATGCTGGCCGTACACCGGGCCCTTGAAGCCGCGCTCGGTCAGCGCCAGGAAAGGCAGCGCGCCCGGCGTGCCGGCGCCGCCGGTCATGACCGCATCGGGCTTCATCGCGACCAGCTTGAGCACCTGTCCGGTGACCGAGGCATCGGCGCGCGCATAGCGCTCGTTGCCCAGCACCTTGATGCCGGCCTCGGGCGCCGACTTCATCAGCGCGTTGTAGACCAGGTCGCCCCAGGCGTCAGAGAAGCCGATGTAGCCGACCGACTTGACGCCGTCCTTCTTCATGCGCTGGACCACCGCGTCGATCATCAGCTGAGTCGGCTGCGCGACCGTGAAGACCCACGGGTTCTCGGCGGCGTCGAGCTGGATCGGCGTCAGGCCGATCATCGGCACCTTGGCATCGCGGCCGACCTGCGCCATTGCGATCGCGGCCGGCACGCCCGAGGTGCCCATCAGCACGTCGACCTTGTCTTCCTCGACCAGCTTGCGCGCATTGCGGCCGGCGGTGGTCGGGTCAGAGCCGTCGTCGAGCACGATCAGCTGGATCTTGCGGCCGTTGACCTCGGGCTTGTAGGCAAGCGCGGCCTGCATGCCCTTGGCGTAGGGCACGCCGAGCGAGGAGTTGGGGCCCGAGAGCGAGACGCTCAGGCCGACCTTGAGGTCGGCCGCGAACGCCGTTGCCGTGAGGCCGACGCCCAGCGCGGTCGCCAGCGCGCTGCGGGTCAGGGTCTGCATCACACTCTTCATTTCGTGGGCTCCTGGTGGGTGAAAGGGTTGAGCGGATCGCTCAGATGAACAACTGGATCGCCGGCAGCGCACGCCCGGCATTGAGAAGGTCGACGCGCTTCTGCCGGATCGCCCAGCCGGAAGCGGTGCGCACGAGCCGATGGCGGTAGCTGCCCGCCAGCAGTTGCTGCTGCTCGCCGCGGGACTCGACATAGATGAAGGGGGTGTGCAGCACGACCTCGCCGGTGTCATCGTCCTCGCGTTCGCGGCGCGAACGCTGCAGCACGTGCTGGCAGTGGCTGGCCGGATGCTGCGAATGGGCGCGCGGATTTTTGAGGCGCTCGATACGCAGCTGCAGCAGCAGCCGGTCTTCGTAGGCGATCGAGTTGTGCGAGAAGGGATCGGCCTGGGCCGCGCCCTGCAGCGGCACCCAGTAGTGGCCGTCCTCGGCGAACAGCGCCAGCCAGTCGTCGAAGCAGCCGGCATCGAGCAGCGCGGCCTCGGCGGCGACGAAGTCTTCGGGGGCCATCATGCCGGAATCCCCAGGTCGGGCACCATGAACTTCTTCCAGGCGCGGAACTGGTTGCGCATCAGCAGTTCGTTGGTGCCGTTGGTGGTGATCGTCGACTGCTGCAGCTCCGACGGATCGAAGTTGCGGTGCAGGCTGACCCACTCGTTGCCCTCGGCACGCAGGCCCTGTTGAATGCTCTCGAACAGATGCACGTCGTCATGCGCCACCACCGACATCGGCGAGAAGACCAGCCGGTTGTAGCTCATCGCGCGCTCGAACAGCAGGTCGGGCGCACCGGCGGCGCGGAAGCTCCAGGCCTCGATCAGCGTGCGGTCGGCGGCCAGCGGCCGGATCACGCGGATCGCCTGCGGCGAGCCCTTGACCGACAGACTCGGGAAAAACACCGAGTTCTGCGGCGATCGCTGCAGGATCTCGATCGCGCGCTCGGCGCCGTGCGCGCTGCGCATCGCCTCTTCGTAGTCGGGCAGCTGCGCGTAGTTCGAGTGGATGCTGAAGTTGACGCCCAGCACGCTGTGGCCGTTGGCCAGCACGCGACCGCCCATCTTGTCGAAGAAGTCGTAGCCGGAGCCGAAGGGCAGGATCTGTTCCATCGCCATCGGCTTGGGCGCATCGGGCGCGCGGCCCTGCCACAGCGCATCGGCCGCCTGCGTGGCCGACTCGTGGGTCGACATCGGATGCASCGTGTCGTTGATGTTCTCGAGGTACATCTTCCAGTTGCAATGGATGATGTTGCGCAGCACGCCGCCGCCGACCGTGAGCCGGCCCTCGGGCGAGCGGTCGACCATGTTGTCGATCGATTGCAGCACCTCGCCGAAATAGTCCTCGAAGCCCGGGCCCTGGTCGGCCAGCCGGGTGAAGACGAAGTCGCGGTACACGACGGTGTGGCGGAGCTCGGTCAGGCCCTGGCCCGATTCACATTGCTTCAGGCGCGTGCCTTCATAGCCGCTCTTGAGCGGGATCGCGAGCGGCGCGCCGTCGAGCTTGTAGGTCCACGCGTGGTACGGGCAGCGAAAGAACTTGCCTGTGCTGCCGCACTCGTCGCTGACCAGCCGGCTGCCCTTGTGGGCACAGCGGTTGTAGAACACGCGCACCGCGCCGTCGGACTGGCGCACCATCAACACCGGCCGGCCGGCCAGTTCGAGCGACCAGAAGTCGCCGGCATTCGGCACCTGGCTCGCATGGCCCACGTAGAGCCAGGTGCGGGCGAAGAAGCGCTCCTGTTCGAGCGCGAACAGCTCGTCGCTCAAGTACAGGTCGCGGTGCACGCGATCGTCTTCGACGAGCGCGGCGATTGCTTCGGGCCGGTCGCGGTAGGTGGTCATTTACGGAACCAGCTTCCACTGGCCCTTCTCGCTGCGCACGATCACCACCGCGCGCTGGTCGGAGCCGTAGCGGTTGTCGGGCTTGAAGTTGTAGATGCCGTGGGTGCCGGTCAGCTCCTTGGTGCTGACGATCGCGTCGCGCAGCGCGCTGCGGTAGGCCGGCGTGCCGGGCTCGCCCTTGGTGCGCGCCGCCGCATCGGCCAGCAGCAAGTAGGCGTCGTAGGTGTAGGACGAGAAGGCATCATTCGGCGCCGCTCCGTTGGCCTTCTGGTAGGCGCCGCGGAAGGCCAGCGAGACCTTCTTGATCGGGTTGCTGTCGGGCAGCTGGTCGGCCACCAGCACCGGGCCGCTGGGCACCTGCAGGCCCTCGATCGAGGCCCCGCCGACGCGCACGAAGTCGGCATTGATCAGGCCGTGCGTGCCGTAGATCTGGCCCTTGTAGCCACGGTCGGCGAGCGCAAGGTAGGGCAGCGCACCGGGCGTGCCGGAGTTGCCTGCGAACACCGCATCGGGCTTGGTCGAGAGGATCTTGAGCACCTGACCCGCCACCGACGAATCGCTGCGGGCGTAGCGCTCGTTGGCGACCACCTTGATGCCGGCGGCCTCTGCGCTCTTCGCGAGCGAGTCGTAGGCCAGATCGCCGAGCGCGTCCGAGAAGCCGATGAAGGCCACGGTCTTGACGCCCGATTTCTTCATGCGCTCGACCACCGCAGCGACCATCAACGGAAAGGGCTGCGAGACGGTCACGGTCCAGGCTCCTTCGGGGCCGGGGATGGTGACCGGCGTCGGCGAGATCAGCGGTGTGTTGAGCTCGCGCGCCACGGCCGCGATCGCCATCGCGCCGGGCACGCCCGAGGTGCCGATCAGCACATCGACCTTGTCCTCAACCACGAGCTTGCGCGCATTGCGCCCCGCGGTGGTCGGGTCGGAGGCGTCGTCGAGGACGATCAGCTCGACCTTGTGGCCGGCCAGCACCGGATGCTCGGCGATCGCGGCGCGGATGCCTTTCTCGTAGGGAATGCCGAGTGCGGACACCGGGCCCGAGAGCGAGCTGATGAAGCCGACCTTGAGGTCGGCGGCCATGGCCTGGGCAATGCCCAGCGCGAGAATCGTGGTGCCGGCGGCGAAGCGTGAGAGTTTTTTCATTTCAGGGAACCAGTTTCCATTGGCCCTTTTCGAGCTTGACGATGACACGCGAGCGCTCGTCCGAACCATAGCGGTCGTCGGGCTTGAAGTTGTAGACGCTGTGCGTTCCCACCAGCTCCTTGGTGCTGACGATCGCGTCGCGCAGCGCCACGCGGTAGGCCGGCGTGCCGGGCTCGCCCTTGGTGCGCGCGGCGGCGTCGAGGAACAGCAGCCAGGCGTCGAAGGAGTAGGCCGAGAAGGCATCGGTCGGCGCCGCGCCGTTTGCCTTCTGGTAGGCGGCGCGGAAATCCATCGAGGTCTTGCGGATCGGATTCGAGTCGGGCAGTTGCTCGGCCACGATCACCGGGCCGGTCGGGGCCAGCAGGCCTTCGACCGACGGGCCGCCGACGCGCACGAAGTCGGGATTGATCAGGGCGTGCATGCCGTAGATCTGGCCCTTGTAGCCGCGCTCGGCGAGCGCCAGGTAGGGCAAGGCGCCGGGCGTGCCCGAGGTGCCGGTGATCACGGCGTCGGGCTTCAGCGCCACGATCTTCAGCACCTGGCCGGTGACCGAGGAATCGGCGCGCGCATAGCGCTCGTTCGACACCACCTGGATGCCGGCCGGCTCGGCGCTCTTCTTGAGCGCGTCGTAGACCAGGTCGCCCCAGGCGTCCGAGAAGCCGATGTAGCCGACCGTCTTGACGCCCGACTTCTTCATGCGCTCGACCACCGCGCTGACCATCAGCGGCGCCGGCTGCGGCAGCGTGACCATCCAGGCGCCCTCTTCGCCCGGCAGGTTGGCGTTGGCGATCGAGATCAGCGGCGTCTTGGTCTCGCGTGCCACGGCGGCGATCGCCAGGGCGCCGGGCGAGCCGGCGGTGCCGATGATCACGTCGACCTTGTCCTCGTCGATCATCTTGCGCGCGTTGCGTGCGGCGGTCGACGGGTCGGAGGCATCGTCGAGCTGCACCAGCTGGATCTTGCGGCCGTTGAGTTCGGACTTGTAGGCCACCGCGGCCTTCATGCCCTTCTCGTAGGGAATGCCCAGCGAAGACACCGGTCCCGACAGCGAGGTGATGAACCCCACCTTGAGATCGGCGGCCAGCACCGCGGCGCTGAAGGCGCTGAAGCCGGCCGCAAGGCCCGCCAGTGCGCAGATTCGGGTCAAGACTCTCATGCAAAGCTCCTCAGGTTGGAGACGAACGAAGAAGCGGCGACTTCAAAAAAGAACATGATTTATGAAATATTGAAGTGTCAAGAATGCTAATGAAGCGAGGCTGCGATGGCAAGCGAAAGAACCATGAGTTCGCGAACTTCGTGTCTCAGAGCGCGAGGCTGCCGACGCTGGTGCCGCCGCATACGTACAGCACCTGTCCCGTGACAAAGCTGTTGGCGGGGTCGGCGAAGAAACGCACGGCGCGTGCCACGTCGGCCGATTCGCCGAGTCGCCTGACCGGCACCGACGCAGAGAGTGCCCGTTCCTTTTCGCTTCCTGCCTCGACCACGTCGTAGAACATGTCGGTGCGGATCGGGCCCGGCGCGACCACATTCACCGTGATGCCTTCGGGCGCCAGTTCGAGCGCCCAGGTGCGCGCCATGCCGAGCATGCCGGCTTTGGTCGCCGAGTAGCTCGTGCGCGTCTGCAGACCGAGCGCCGCGCGCGACGACAGCAGCACCACGCGGCCGAAGCGCTGCGCGCGCATCGCCGGCAGCGCCGCCTGCACCAGCTGGATCGCGCAGCCCAGGTGCAGGTCGACCAGCGCATCGAGATCGTCGAGCTTGACGTCGGCGATCAGCGCCGGCCGGATCACGCCGGCGTTGTGCACCACGGTCGTCACTTCGAAGCGCCGCACCAGTTCGGCCGCGGCCTGCCCGGTGGCGGCGCGGTCGGCGAGGTCGACCTCGATGCTGTGCAGCTTCGGGTGGTCGATATCGGCACGCCGGCGCGCAAGCGAGATGACTTCGTAGCCCAGTGCCAGCAGGTCCTCGCAGATGGCTTTGCCGATGCCGGCGCTGCCGCCGGTGACCGCCGCGACCTTGGCGGTCATGCAGAAGCTCCCACCAGTGCCAGCACGCGCAGCGGGCTGCCGCTGCCCTTCTCGATCTTGAGCGGCGGGCAGATCAGCACCGCGCCGGCGGGCGGCAGCAGGTCGAGGTTGCTGAGGCACTGCAGGCCGTAGCGCCCAGCCCCGTGCATGTAGTAGTGGCACGGGTAGGGCGGGCGCAGGTGATAGCCCTGCCCGGCATCGGTGCCGATGGCCTCGGAGCCGAAGCCGATCACGTCGCGCTCCTCGACCAGGAAGCGCACCGCCTCGGTGCTCGGGCCCGGCGTGTGCTGGCCCGTCTCGTCGAAGTTCTGATACGCCTCCGGGTCCTGCCGCTTCGACCAGTCGGTGCGCATCAGTGCCCAGGCGCCCTTCGGGATTCGTCCATGGCGGCTTTCATAGCGCTCGATGTCGGCGATGCTCAGCAGGTAGTCGTCGTCACCCTTCACCTGCTCGGAACAATCGATCACGCAGGCCGGCGCCACGAAGTGCTGCACCGGAATCGTGTCGACCGAATTGTTCGGCAGGTCGCGGCCGGAGATCCAGTGGATCGGGGCATCGAAGTGGGTGCCGGTGTGCTCGCCGCAGGAGAAGTTGTTCCAGTACCAGCC
>NZ_JBFUIU010000152.1:0-14618 GCF_056401695.1 Variovorax sp. P4_D9 | reverse complement strand
AGGTTGCCGATGTCGACCGTCATCAGCACGTCGGCCGGCGAGCGGGCGCCTTCGGCCTTGACGCGTTCGAGCAGGCCGTCCTTCACGAACACAGTGTTGACCTTGATGTCGTTCTGGGCGCTGAAGGCGGCCAGCAGCGGCTGGATCAGGCCCGGCTCGCGGGTCGTGTAGAGCGTGACTTCGCCGGCGGCGTGGGCCGGCAGGGCGGCGGCCAGCAGGAAGAGGGCGGTTGCGCCCAGCGCGAGGGTCGCGCGGGCGGTCGCGCGAGGGCGTGCGGTCATGAAGCGTCTCCAGGGACAGTGAGGATGATCGGCATCGGCGCCCGCGACTCGCGAGCGTCAATGCGAATCATTATCACTGTCGGTTCCTGGGCGCTCGCTCAATGCACCCAGACATCTGAGGCTTAATCGCCTCGGCGGCTCGGCAGTTCGAACACCAGGCAGGTGGTCGTGGCGTGTGCGTACAGGGTGCCATCGGCACCGACGATGCGGGCCTCGGCGGTCGCCAGCTGCCGTCCGCAGTGCAGCACCTTGCCTTCGGCGCGTACGCGCTGCACCTTGGGCGTCAGCGCCTTCACCAGCTTCACGCCGAGTTCGGCGGTTGTGTAGCCGCGGCCGGCCGGCATCAGGGTGTGCACGGCGCAGCCCAGCGCTGAATCGAGCAGCGTCGCGAACCAGCCGCCATGGATGGTGCCGAGCGGATTCAGGTGCTCGGCCTTCGGCGCGCCCTGGAATACCGCGCGCCCGGGGCTCACCTCGATCAGCTGGAAGGACAGCGTTTTGGCGATCGCGGCATAGGGGATCTCGGCCCGCAGCATGGCTTGCAGCATCTCGAGGCCGGTCTTGCCCGCGACCTGCTCCGGCCGGGCCACGCCGGGACCGGGCCCCGCATCCAGGCGTTCGGTGATGGCCGCTTCCTCAGCGATCCAGGCGCTCAGTTGTTCGGTCGATGACATTCGGTTTCCCCTAACAGTTGCATATGCAATGATTGTAGCTACAATTGTAGCCATGAACGCCATCGCAAAGCCCCAGGGCTGTACCAATTTCAGGCTGCGGCACCTGGTGCGGCAAGTCTCGCGCCTCTATGACGCCGAGGTCGCCAAGAGCGGCCTCAAGACCACGCAGTACTCGCTGCTGTCGCATGTGCTGCACCTCGGACCGATCCGTCCGGTCGACTTGGCGAAGGCGATGGGGGTCGACGCCTCGACGCTGACGCGCAACCTCAAGCCGATGATCGTCGCCGGCTGGCTCGCGCAGGGCGACGGTCCCGATGCACGCAGCCAACTGGTCACCATCACCGACGACGGCCGCCGGAAGCGCAGCGAGGCGCAGCGCCACTGGCGCGACGCCCAGGAAAAGCTCAACGCGCTGCTCGGCGTCGAGCGCGTGTTGGCGCTGCACCAGCTGGTCGACGAGAGCATCGCCCTGCTGCAGGGCACGGACGAGATCGCCGAAGGAGAGTTCGATGAATGACAAGACCACCGCGGGCACGACGCCCGTTGCCCGCCATGCCGTCTGGCTGGTGCTGCTGGCCGCGGCCGGCGCCTTCGCGCTGACCATGGGCGTGCGCCAGACGATGGGACTCTTCCTGTCCTCGCTCAACACCGCGACCGGCCTGGGCATCGGCAGCATCAGCCTGGCCTTCGCCTTCGGCCAGCTCTGGTGGGGCCTCACGCAGCCCTTCGCCGGCGCCGTGGCCGACCGCATCGGCACCGGCCGCGTGATCTTCTTCGGCGTGCTGCTGGTGGCGCTGGGTACTTTCATCACGCCGCTGATGACCAGCACCGCCGGCCTGATATTCGCCATCGGCGTGCTGGCCGCGGGCGGCGCCGGGATGGCCGGGCCGTCGGTGCTGATGGCGGCCACCACGCGGCTGGTGCCGGCGCACAAGCGCGGCCTGGCCACCGGCGTGGTCAACGCGGGCGGCTCCTTCGGCCAGTTCGCGATGGCGCCGATCGCGATCGGGCTGATGGCCGCGGTCGGCTGGGCCAGCGCGATGCAATGGCTGGCGATCCTGATCCTGCTGGCGCTGCCGGCGGTGTGGGTGCTCAAGGGCAACTCGAAGCAGCTCGCCGCGCAATCGGCAGCCGCCAGCGGCAACCGGCCGCTGACCGCGCGCCAGGCGATCAGCCAGGCCATCGCAACGCCGAGCTACCGCTACCTGAGCCTCGGCTTCCTGGTCTGCGGCTTCCATGTCGCCTTCCTCGCCACCCACCTGCCGGGCGTGGTCGCCGCCTGTGGCCTGCCGCCCGAGATCGGCGGCTGGGCGCTCGGCATGATCGGCCTCTTCAACATCGTCGGCAGCCTGGCGATGGGCTGGGCGGTCGGTCGCTGGCGCATGAAGTCCTTACTGGCGCTGCTCTATGCAACGCGCGGGCTCGCGGTGCTGATCTTCCTGCTGGCGCCCAAGACGCCGGCCGTGATGCTGGTCTTCGCGGCCGTGATGGGTGTGACCTTCCTGTCGACCGTGCCGCCCACCGCAGGCCTGGTCGCCAAGATGTTCGGCCCGGCCAACATGGCGATGCTGTTCGGCATCGTGATGCTGGCGCACCAGGTCGGCGGCTTCCTCGGCGCCTTCCTCGGCGGCTATGTGTTCCAGGCCACCGGCAGCTACGACATCGTCTGGTACATCGACATCGTGCTGGCGGTCGGCGCGGCGCTGGTCAACCTGCCGATCCGCGAGGCGCGGCCGATGCTGGCGGGAAGGGCGTTGGCATGACGGTCCTGGACCCGCGGACCCGGCGGCTGCTCGAGGCGCCGATCGTTCCGACCCTGCTGCGGCTGGCCGCGCCTAACGTGGTCGTGATGGTCGCGCAGGCCTCGGTCGGCCTGATCGAGACCTTCTTCGTCGGCAAGCTCGGCACCGACGCGCTGGCCGGGATGGCGCTGGTGTTCCCGATCGTGATGCTGATGCAGATGACCTCGGCCGGCGCGATGGGCGGCGGCATCGCCTCCTCGATCGCCCGCGCGCTGGGCGCGCGCCGGCGCGACGATGCCGACGCGCTGGTGCTGCACGCGATCGCGATCGCGATCGGCTTCGGCCTGCTGTTCATGCTGGCGATGCTGCTCGGCGGCCGCTGGCTGTTCACGCTGATGGGCGGCACCGGCGCGTCGCTCGAAGCGGCCCTGATCTATTCGCACGTGGCGTTCTCGGGCGCGGTGCTGGTGTGGCTGTTCAACTCGCTGGCCGCGGTGGTGCGCGGCACCGGCAACATGGCGGTGCCGGCCAACGTCACGGTGGCTGGCGTCGCCGTGTTGATCCCGCTGTCGCCGCTGCTGATCTTCGGCTGGGGCCCGATCCCGGGCCTCGGCATCGCGGGCGGCGCGGTGGCGCTGCTGGTGTACTACCTTGGCGGCACGCTCGCGCTGTGGGTCTATCTGCGATCGTCGCGCAGCCTGCTGAAGCCGTCGTGGGCGAAGGTGCATTTCCGTTGGCCGTTGTTCCGCGACATCTTGCGCATCGGTCTTGTGGGCGCCGTCTCCACGATCGCCACCAATCTGTCGATCGGCATCGCGACCGCGCTGACGGGCCACTTCGGTCCGGGCGCGATCGCCGGCTACGGCACCGCGTCGCGGCTCGAATACCTGCTGGTGCCGCTGGTGTTCGGCCTCGGCGCGCCGTTGGTCGCGATGGTCGGCACCTGCATCGGTGCCGGGCAGCGCGAGCGCGCCCTGCGCGCCACCTGGGCCGGTGCGGCGATCGCCTTCGCGCTCTCGGGCGCGATCGGCCTGGCCGCGGCATTGTTCCCGCGGCCATGGCTGCTGCTCTTCGGCAACGATCCGGCGATGCTCGAGGCCGGCTCGCAGTACCTGCGTGCGGTCGGGCCGTTCTACGGCTTCTTCGGCGTCGGGCTGGTGCTGTACTTCGCGTCGCAGGGCGCGGGCCGCCTGCTGTGGCCCGTGCTCGGCAACCTCGCGCGCCTGATCGTGGCCGGCGTCGGGGGCTGGCTGGCGCTGCGTTGGGGCGGCGACCTGCTGCACGTCTTCGCGGTGCAGGGCGCGGCGCTCGTGGTGTACGGCGTCGTCATCGCCTCGGCGATCGCCGGCGGGGCCTGGTTCGGCCGCGTCGGCTGGCCGCGCAGCACGAGCGCGCTGCTGCGCCGGCGCCAGGCTTCCTGATTTTCATCAACCGTTTCGAAAGCTCAACATGAACCTCAAGGACTCCGTCGTCTTCATCACCGGCGCCAACCGCGGCCTCGGCCTGGCCTTCGCGAAGGCCGCGCTCGCGGGCGGTGCCAAGAAGGTCTACGCCGCCGCGCGCGACCCCAAGAGCATCACGCTGGCCGGCGTCCATCCGATCGAGCTCGACGTCACCCGGCCCGAGCAGGCCGAGGCCGCGGCGCGCGAGTGCGGCGATGTCACGCTGCTGATCAACAACGCCGGCATTTCGCGCGGTGTGAGCCTGCTTGGCCCGGTGGACGGCTTCGACGCGGCGCGGGCCGAGTTCGAGACCAACTTCTTCGGCCCCTGGGCGCTGGCCCGCGCCTTCGCGCCGGTGCTGGCCGCCGGCGGCGGCGGCGCGATCATCAACGTGCTGTCGATCCTGAGCTGGCTCAGCCTGCCGGGTTCCGCCACCTACAGCGCATCGAAGTCGGCCGCCTGGTCGTTGAGCAACGGCCTGCGCACCGCCTTGCGCGAGCAGGGCACGCAGGTGCTGAGCCTGCATGTCGCCTTCATGGACACCGACATGACGAGCAAGATCCCGGGCCCCAAGGCCTCGCCCGACGAGGTGGTTCAGCAGACCTTCGCGGCGCTCGAAGCCGGGCAGTTCGAGGTGCTGGCCGACGCGTTGACCCGGCAGGTCAAGCAGGGCCTGTCGACCGAGGCGCCGCCCTATGCGAGCTGAGCGATTCGCGGCGCCGRCAACAGGCGCCTGAGGGCCTCGAAGAACAGCTCGGACTGCTCCCGTTCGCCCTGGGTCTGCGCCGCCACGTGCGCGGCCAGCGCGGGATCGACCGGCTTCAAGGGCCGGCCGGTGGACTGCGCGATCACTTGGTGCAGGCAGGCGCGCTCGAGGTAGTAGAGATCGTCGTAGGCATGGGCGATGGTGGCGCCAGCCACCACCACGCCGTGGTTGGCGAGGAAGGCGATGTCCTTGCCGACCATCGCGCGGGCAATGCGCTCGCCCTCGCGGTCGTCGAGCGCCAGGCCGTTGTACGCGGCATCGATCGCGATCCGGTGCATGAAGCGCATCGCGTTTTGGCTCAGGGTCGGGTCGAGCGCGCGATCGGCCGTGAGCGTCAGCGCCGTCGCATAGGGCATGTGGCAATGCAGCACCACCGCATGGCCCGTGATCCGATGCACCGCGCCATGGATGAAGAGGGCGGTCGGCTCGACCCGGTGACGGCCCGCAAGGACCTCGCCGTGGACGTCGATCAGTACGATGTCGTCGGCTCCGATTTCGCTCCAGTGCAGTCCGCGCGGATTGATCAGGTAGCGGTCCTGGGTGCCCGGCAGCATGACGCTGAAATGGTTGCACACACCTTCGGACAGGCCGTGGTGCGCGGCGGCGCGCAAGGCGAGCGCGAGGTCCTGGCGCAGGGTGCGGACGGCGGGGCTGGCGTAGTCGGATTCTGCGGACATGGCTGGGCTCGACGTGGGTTCAGGTGCGCAGCGCGCGGTGGAATGCGGCGACGAAACGCAGTGCGTCCTCGCGCACCGCGGCCGCGCTCTTGCCCGGCTTGTAGAGCGCCGAGCCGATGCCGAAGCCGGCCGAGCCGGCGGCACGCCAGGCCTCCATGTTGTCCGGCGTGATGCCGCCGACCGGCATCAGTGGCGTGCCCTTCGGCAGCACCGCGAGCATCGCCTTGACCACCGCCGGCGAGGCCAGCTCGGCCGGAAAGAGCTTGAGTCCGGTGGCGCCCGCGGCCAGGGCGCCGAAGGCCTCGGTCGGGGTCATGACACCGGGCAGGCTCACGAGGCCCAGCCGCGCCGCTTCGGCGATCACTTCGGCGTTGAAATTGGGTGCCACGATCAGTTCGCCGCCGGCGGCATGCACCTCGCGCACCTGCTGCGCGTTCAGCACGGTGCCGGCGCCGACCAATGCCTGCGGGAAGCGCTGCCGCATCAGCGCGATGCTTTCGAGCGGCTGCGGGGAGTTCAGCGGCACCTCGAGCAGGCGGAAGCCGGCGTCGACGATCGCATCGCCCACGGCCGGCGCCTCGGCCGGCGTCAGGCCGCGCAGGATCGCCACCAGCGGAAGTGCCTGCATGGCGGCGGAAAATCGGGTCGTTGCGGAGGTCATGGTCTTCTGTGGTTCGAGGAATGAAGTGCGTGATGGCCGGCCCAGGTGGCTTCGGCGCCGAGCGTGCGTGCCTGGTTGCCGGCGGCCTGCAGCGCCAGCAGGTAGCGCTGCGTGAGCGCGGGCGCGCCGATCAGCACCACCTCGACCGCGGAGTGGACCGACTGGGTGCGCAGTTCCTCGCCGATCAGGATGCCCGACAGGTAGCTCGACAGCTCGCGCGCCGGCATGCGGTCGAACAGGGCCAGCGTGCGCGCGCCGAAGGCGTTGTGCAGCAGGCCCTGGCCATTGTCGGACTGCGTCACGCCCTGCAGGAAGGCGGCCTCGTCGAGTGCGGCCGAGGTGTCGAGCGTGCGGGCCAGGATCGAATGCTGGCTCAGCAGCGCATAGAACTCGCCGGTCATGAAGGTGCGGAAGCCGGTCACCATGCCGTTCTTCACGCGGGCCCATTTGTTGTGCGTTCCAGGCAGCACGAAGAGGCCGTCGCGCAGTCCGGTCAGCGCCATGGCGCCGAAGATTTGGACTTCTTCGCCGCGCATCACGTCGGGCACGCCGTCGTGGCTGTCGCTCAGGCCCGGCACCATCGAGATCCGTCCGGGTTCGATCTCGAGGATCTTGCGGCGCACCTCGGTCAGGCCGGCAGGGCAGGCGCAATATGGCGCCTCGACCCAGCCCTGCTTGCTGCCGGCCATGCCGGAGATCATGCAGCGGGTGCCGTGCGGGCGCATCCAGTCGGCGAACAGCGTTTCGAACACCGCGGTGAAACCGCCCGGCTTCACGTTCAGGATGCCGCGCGGGTGGCTCTGCTCCTCGAGCACGCGGCCGTCGGCGTCGAGCAGGGCGCCGCGCAGCGAGCTGGTGCCCCAGTCGACGGCAACGAGGTGTCCGTGCGTCATCGGTTTCTGCTCCGGTGAAGCGTTCTCAGCCGCGCGGCTTGTAGGCCGTGACGTCGATCTCGACCTTGGCGTCGATCATCAGCCGGGACTCGACGGTCGAACGGGCCGGCCGATGGTCGCCCAGGCATTCCATGTAGACGCGGTTGAAGCTGCCGAAGTCGCGCGCATCGTTGAGCCAGACGCTGACCTTGGCGATGTCGGCCAGCGTGCAGTCGGCCAGCGCGAGGGCCTGCTCGATGCGCTTGAACACCTGGCGTGTCTGGGCCTCGATGCCGCCGACGATGACCTGGCCCTGGTCGTCCGTGGGCACCTGTCCGGAGACGAAAACGAAGTCGCCTGCGCGCGTGGCGGGGGACAACGGGCGGGCCTGGCGGTCGGAGGCGATCGGCGACTGGCCGAGCATTTCAACGTGGGACATAAACAAAAATCTACTTGTAAGAAAATTACAGAAAAGACAAGGGTAAACCCCTGTTTGACGTACAAATCGCAGAGAAATACGATCGGCGATGTAATGTTATTACTCACGGAGTCGCGATGCAATCGTCCGCCAACACTGTAGCCACATCTGGTTTCTCCTGGTTGAAACCCCTGCGCGCGTCGCCATGGCGACGGTTCACGGGGGCGCTCGCCGCCGCCGCAGCACTGGGGCTGGGAGCCGGCGTGGCGCACGCCGATCTGCCCAAGGGCGGCGCCGCCAACCTCGCGATGGTCGGCGAGCCGCAGGGCCTGGACCCGATGGTCAGCACCGCCGACCTGGTCGGCACGATCATGCAGCACGTCTACGAGCCGCTCTACACCTTCGATGCCAACTGGAACGTGGCGCCGATGCTGGCCGAAGGCATGCCGGTGGTCTCGAAGGACGGCCTGACCTACACGATCGCGATCCGCAAGGGCGTGAAGCTGCACAACGGGCGCGACCTGAACGCCGACGACGTGGTCGCTTCGCTGCAGCGCTGGATGGAACTCTCGCCGCGCGGCAAGTCGGTCGGCAAGGAGGTCGCGTCGCTGACCGCCAAGGGCTCGCTCAGCGTCGAGCTCAAGCTGAAGAGCCCGTATGCCCCGCTGCTGGCGCAACTGGCGTTGCCGAGCGGCATGGCCGCGATCATGGCCAAGGAAAGCATCGCGCCGCAGCTCAAGGAATTCATCGGCACCGGCCCCTACAAGTTCAAGGAGCGCCGGCCCGACCAGTTCACGGTGCTGAGCCGCTTCGACGGCTACAGCGCGCGCAAGGAGGCGCCGAGCGGCTATGCCGGCCGCCGCGAAGCCTTGCTTGACGAGCTGCGCTTCGTGCCGGTGCCAAACGCCAACACGCGCGTCGAAGGCTCGCTCTCGGGCCAGTTCCAGTACGCCGACCTGCTGCCGGTCGAGGCCATCGGCCGGATCGAGAAGGGGGCGCCGGCGGTGGTGCCGATCGTGACCAAGAACTTCGGCTTCCCCTACATTGTGTTCAACACCAAGGAAGGCGTGCTGGCCTCGCAGCCGCTGCGCCGCGCGGTGCAGACCGCGGTCGGGCAGGGCGAATTGATGGCGGCCGGCTTTGGCGACAACCGCTTCTTCGTGGTCGAGCCGAACTTCTTCCCGAAGGGCACGCCGTACTACGCAGCGGCCGGAAGCAATGCCTACAACACGCGCAACCCACAGGCCGCCAAGGAAGCCGCCGCCAAGGCCGGCTACAACGGCCAGCCGATCCGCATCATGGCCAGCCGCCAGTACGAGTTCCACTACAACATGGCGCTGGTCATGTCCGAGCAGCTCAAGAAGGCCGGCTTCAAGACCGACCTGCAGGTGGTTGACTGGGCCACGCTGGTGCAGCGGCGCAACGACGCCAAGCTGTGGGATGTGTACTTCACGCATTCGGGCCTGTTCCCCGAGCCGATGCTGTCGCCGCCGCAACTCGGCGACGACGCGCCGGGCTGGTGGGATTCGGCCACGAAGAAGTCGACATTGCAGGCCTTCAACCAGGAATCCGACGCCGCCAAGCGCGGCGCGCTGTGGGGCGCGGTGCAGCAGACGGTGTATGACGAGGTGCCGTTCATCGAGGTCGGCAAGTTCAACGGGCTGTCGGCGCGCTCGGCCAAGCTCGAGGGCTACACGCCCGCGATCTGGCCCTTCTTCTGGAACACCGGCCTGGCCAAGTAAGCCGACACGGAACGCTCCATGCTGCGCTTCTTGCTTACCCGCCTGGCCGGGGCCCTGGTGGTGCTCGCCATCGTCGCGGTGCTGGTCTTCGCACTGACCCGGCTGGCCTCCGGCGACCCGGTGGCGCTGTTGCTAGGCGACCAGGCGACCACCGCCGACATCGCGAAGGCCCGCATCCAGTACGGCCTCGACAAGCCGCTGACGACACAGTTCGTGCTGTGGGTCGGCGAACTGCTGCAGGGCAACCTGGGCCAGTCGCTGTTCCTGCAGCGGCCGGTGGCGCAGGCGCTGCTGGAGCGTGCCGAGCCGACGCTGTTCCTGGCGCTGTTCGCGGTCAGCATCGCCGCACTGATCGGCATCCCGGCCGGCATGGCGGCCGCCATCTGGCGCGGCAGCGCGGCCGACCAGGCGGTCAGCGGCGTGGCGATGCTGGGCGCCAGCATCCCGAGCTTCTGGCTCGGCCTGATCCTGATCCAGTTCTTCGCGGTCAAGCTCGGCTGGTTCCCGGCCTCGGGCTATGGCGATCCGAGCGCGTCGCTGCACGAGCGGCTGCAGCATCTGCTGTTGCCGGCGCTGGTGCTGGGCCTGCTCAACTCGGCGCTGATCATCCGCTTCACGCGCGCCTCGATGCTCGACATCCTCGGCGAGGACTACGTGCGCACCGCGCGCGCCAAGGGCCTTCCCGAGCGCGTGATCATGGTCAAGCACGTGCTGCGCAATGCGCTGGTGCCTATCGTCACGGTGCTCGGCCTCACGCTGGCGCTGATGATCGGCGGCACGGTCGTGACCGAGACCGTCTTCAACCTGCCCGGCGTCGGCAACCTGGTGGTGCGCGCGGTGCTCCGGCGCGACTATCCGGTGATCCAGGGCACGCTGCTGGTCATTGCGGCGATCTACGTCTTCATCAACCTCGGCGTCGATTTCATCTACACGCTGGTCGATCCGCGCATCCGGCTGGAGGGCAAATGAGAGCCGATTTTTCTTCCTGGCTTGGCAGTGCGATGCCGGTGGCCCGCCGCTTGTTCGCGCGCAAGATCGTGCTCGCCGCGGCGCTGGTGCTGCTGCTGGTGGTCGGTGTCGCGCTGCTGTATCCGATGCTGTCGGATGCCGACCCCGGCGCCATCGAGATCGGCCAGCGCCTGCATGCGCCTTCGCTGGCCCACTGGGCCGGCACCGACGAGCTGGGCCGCGACGTGATGCTGCGCATCGTGCACGGCGCGCGCTATTCGCTCTTGATCGGCGTCATCACGGCCGCGGGTGCGGTGCTGTTCGGCACGCTGCTGGGCATGCTCGCGGGGTTCTTTCGCCGCCTCGACGCACCGCTGATGCGGGTGGTCGACGCGATGATGTCCTTCCCCGACATCCTGCTCGGCATTGCGCTTGTGTCGATCCTCGGCGTCTCGCTGTGGAACGTGATGCTGGCGCTGGTGATCGTCTACACGCCGCGCGTGGCGCGGGTGATGCGCGCCACCACGCTGGTGCTGCGCGAGCTGCTGTTCGTCGATGCGGCGCGGGCGCTCGGCGTGCGCACGCCGCGCATCCTCTGGAAGCACATCCTGCCGAACCTAATGTCGCCGATCCTGGTCCAGGTGACCTTCATCTTTGCCTACGCCATCCTGGCCGAGGCGGGCCTGTCCTTTCTCGGTGTCGGCGTGCCGCCCGACATCCCGACCTGGGGCACGATGATCGCGGGCAGCCTTGACTACGCCGACCGCGCCTTCTGGACCATCTTCTGCCCCGGTCTCGCGATCGTGCTCACCGCGCTGTCGCTGCAGATGCTTGGCGACGGCGTGCGAGACCTGCTCGACCCCAAGCTGAGGAAGGCCGCATGAAGCCGAACAATCTTGCATCGCCCCGGCTTGAAGTGCAGGGCCTGTCGACTTCCTTTGCCACCGAGGCCGGCCGCATCCAGAGCGTGGCCGACGTCTCGTTCGCGATCCGCCCCGGCGAGACGCTGGCGCTGGTTGGCGAATCGGGCTCGGGCAAATCCGTCACCAGCCTCACGCTGATGGGCCTGCATGCCAAGACCTCGCATGCGCAGGTCGAGGGCCAGGCCTGGTTCGTCAGGCGCGACGGCCGACGCGTGAACCTGCTCGACATGCCCGAGGCCGAGAAGCGCGCGCTGCGCGGCAACGAGCTCGGCATGATCTTCCAGGAGCCGATGACCAGCCTGAATCCGGTGCTGACCATCGGCGAGCAGATCGCGGAGTCGGTGCGCCTGCACTTGAAGCTGGAACGCAAGGCCGCCCACGCGCATGCGCAGCGCATGCTCGAACTGGTCGAGATCCCGGCCGCGGCGCAGCGCGTCAACGAGTATCCGCATCAGCTCTCGGGCGGCATGCGGCAGCGCGTGATGATCGCGCTGGCGATGGCCTGCAACCCGACCCTGCTGATCGCCGACGAGCCGACCACCGCGCTCGATGTCACGATCCAGGCCCAGATCCTCGCGCTGATGGGCCGGCTGCAGAAGGAGACCGGCATGAGCATGCTGTTCGTCACCCACAACCTCGGCGTGGTCGCGCAGTACGCCGATGCGGTGGCCGTGATGTATGCCGGGCGCATCGTCGAATCGGCGCCGGTGCACGACCTGTTCGCGCGACCCGAGCATCCGTACACGCGCGGCCTGCTGGCCTGCCTGCCGGGCGTGGCGCGGCGGCGCGGCACGCCGGTGGCTGCCGGCAAGCGCCCGCAACTGGTGGCAATCCCGGGCCAGGTGTCGAGCCCGTTCGCACCGCCGCCGGGATGCGCCTTCGCGCCGCGCTGCGGCTTCCGTCGCGAGGCCTGCGATGCCCGCATGCCGATGCTCGAGACCAGCGGGGGCGGGCGCATGCTCCGCTGCATCGGATTCACCGAGGAACTGGCCGCATGACAAGCACGACATTGGCGAGCGACAACCTGCTCGAGATCCGCCAGCTGACCAAGCACTTCGGCAAAGGCAGTCATCCGGTGCGTGCCGTGGACGACGTGAGCTTCGACATCCGCAAGGGCGAGACCCTGGGGCTGGTCGGCGAATCGGGATCCGGCAAGAGCACCATCGGCCGGCTGCTGACCCGTCTGGTCGACCCGACCGGCGGCGAGATGCGCTACCAGGCGCAGGGCTCCGACGCCGCGCCGCAAGACCTGGCGCGGCTGTCGCAGTCGCAGTTCAGGCCGCTGCGATCGAAGGTGCAGATCATCTTCCAGGACCCGTATGCGAGCCTCAACCCGCGCATGCGCATCCGCGAAGTGCTGGCCGAAGCGCTCGACACGCACGGGCTTGCCAAGGGCGCGGCGCGCAAGCCGCGCATCCAGCAGTTGCTGCAGCAGGTGGGGCTGCGCCCCGAGCATGCCGATCGGTTTCCGCACGAGTTCTCCGGCGGCCAGCGCCAGCGCATCGGCATCGCGCGGGCGCTGGCGGTCGAGCCGCAGTTCATCGTCGCCGACGAGCCGTTGTCGGCGCTCGACGTCTCGATCCAGGCCCAGGTTGTCAACCTGCTCGGCGAGCTGAAGGAACAACTGGGCCTCACGCTGCTCTTCATCTCGCACGATCTCGACGTGGTCGAGTACCTCTGCGATCGGGTGGTCGTGCTGTACCTCGGCCGCGTGTTGGAGATCGCGCCCACCGAGGCGCTGTATGCGAATCCGCGCCATCCCTACACGCGTGCCCTGCTGGCTGCGGCGCCGATTCCCGACCCGGCCCAGCGCCGCGTCGTCCCGTTGCTGCAGGGCGACCTGCCGAGCCCGGCGAATCCGCCCTCGGGCTGCGTGTTCCGCACCCGCTGCCCGCTGGCCGAGGCGCGCTGCGCGAGTGTCGACATGCAGCTGCGCGAGGTGCAGACTGGCCACTGGCATGCCTGCTGGCGCGACGATCTTTGAGTAACCTTCGCACACCATGACCCAAGATCCGATCCTCGACCACTGCAGCAAGAGCTATCCGCTCGAGGCTGCGCCCTGCCGCGCGGCCGACATCGGCGAGAAAGGGTGGAACGTGCTAGCCGACGACCTGTCGTACCCCCTGGCCGTCATCCACCGTTCCGCGCTCGCGCACAACATCGCGTGGATGCAGGCCTATGCGCAGCGCAAGGGCATTGCGCTGGCGCCGCACGGCAAGACCACCATGTCGCCCGAGCTGTTTGCGCAGCAACTCGCCGGCGGCGCGTGGGGCATGACATTCGCCACCATCTTCCAGCTCGCCGTCGGCGTCGAAGCGGGTGCGCGCAACGCCATCATCGCCAATCAGGTGCTGTGCGATGCCGACCTCGACGGGCTGGACATGCTGCTCGCCGGCCATAACGACCTGCGGGTCTGGTTCCTGGTCGATTCGCTCGCGCAGCTCGCGCTGATCGAGGACTGGGCGAGGCGCCGGGACTCCCGGCGCTGCTTCGACGTGCTGCTGGAGATCGGCATCCCCGGCCAGCGCACCGGCTGCCGCACGCTCGAAGAAGCGCTCGCGCTGGCCGCCGCCATCGCGCGCTCGCCGGCCGTTCAGCTGAGGGGCATCGAGTGCTACGAAGGCGGGCTGGCCCGCTGCGACAGCGAACACGACGCGCGCGAGGTCACAGCACTCGTGGGCCGCGTCCTGGAGGTGGCCCGCCGATGCGATGCGGAGCAGCTCTTTGGCGACGGCCCCGTGATGCTCACGGCCGGCGGTTCGGCGGTCTTCGACCTGGTCGTGCCGCTGCTGCGCGCGCAGGGCTTGTCGCGGCCGGTGCAGGGCGTCTTGCGCTCGGGCTGCTACATCACGCACGACAACGGCAACTACGCGCGCTTCCTGAAGCAGGTCGAGCAGCGCGAAGGGCTGGACGCCTCGCTGCGCGCGGCCTTAGAAGTCTGGGCGATGGTGCAGTCGGTGCCCGAACCCGGGCTGGCGCTGCTGACCTGCGGACGCCGCGACATTTCCTACGACCTGGAGATGCCGATCCCGGTGCGCCATGCGCCGCGCGGCGCGCGAACGGCAGCCGAAACGCCCGCCGGCTGGAAGATAAGCGCCCTCAACGATCAGCATGCCTATCTGCGATTCGATCCCGCGGGCGCGGCGCCGCAGGTCGGCGATCGGGTGGCGCTCGGCATCTCGCACCCCTGTACGACCTTCGACAAGTGGCGCTGGCTGGCGCTGGTCGAGGACGACATGGCGGTCACGGGTGCCATCAGCACGCGCTTCTGATGACTGCGATCCACAACGCATCCGTCCATCTGCTGCAGCGCCTGCGCGAGCGCATGGACGAACTGCCGGCCGCGCAGCGCAGCGTGGTCCAGTGCGTTATCGAGGATCCGCGCGCCGCCGTCGCCGCCACCGTGGAGCAGCTCGCGCAGCAGGCCGGTGTCTCGATGCCGACCATCGTGCGCACCTGCCGCAGCTTCGGC
>NZ_JBFUIU010000151.1:0-14664 GCF_056401695.1 Variovorax sp. P4_D9 | reverse complement strand
GTCTCGCGCAGCACGTGGGTCACGTGCAGCAGTTCGCCGCCCGGGAAGATGTACTTCTCGATGAAGTCGCCCATGCCGGCGCCGAGCTGCCGGTAGTCGAGCTGGCCCGAAGTGATGCCGTGGTTCATCACCAGGCCGCCGGGCACCAGCAGCGAATGGATCTTGCGGAAGTAGGTGCCCATGTTGGCGCTGCCCACGTGCTCGAACATGCCGACCGACGAGATCTTGTCGAAGGGCAGGGCGCTGTCGAGCTGGCGGTAGTCGCGCAACTCGACCCGCACCCGGCCCTGCAGCCCCTTCTCCTCGATCAGGCGCTGCACATGGGCGTGCTGGTTCTTCGACAGCGTGATGCCGGTAGCGTCCACGCCATAGTGCTCGGCCGCCCACATCAGGAGCGCACCCCAGCCCGAGCCGATGTCGAGGTAGCGCTCGCCCGGCTTTAGCATCAGCTTGCGGCAGATGTGGTCGAGCTTGGCTTCCTGGGCCTCGGCCAGCGTCATGTCGGCGCCGCGGAAATAAGCGCACGAATAGACCCGCCGCGCATCCAGCCACAGCGCGTAGAAATCGTCGGAGACGTCGTAGTGGAACTCGATCTGGGTCGCGTCCCTGCCCAGTGAATGCGAGCCCCGCGACTTGGCGCGGCGCTGCAGGCGGCTCCACCAGCCGGTATTGGTCTCGGCCGGATTGCCGGGCAGCAGGCCGGCCGCGGCGTCGAACAGGTCGCGCATGGCGCCTTCGATCTGGACGCGGCCCTCGACGTAGGCCTCACCGACGGCACCGATCTGGCGGCCCGCCAGCTTGGCCAATTCGGACCAGTCCTTGAAGGCCAGGGTGACTCGGGCGCCGGCCTTGGCCACCTGCCGGCCATCGGGAAGTTGCAGCGCGATAGGGACGGACAGAGAGGAAAGCTGGGACTCGATCTTCGGTATCAGGCTTTGCATACAGAACATTCTTGCCACCGAAAACGGGCTCGTCAACCGGGTCGGTCGAGAACCTCGGGCTTCCCATGGTTGACAGAAGATCGTTTATGTCTAAACTATTTATCCATGAATAGCTTCACTCCGAATCTTCGCCGCGTGCTGTGCATCGGCGGTGGCCCCGCAGGGCTCTACTTCGCGCTGCTGATGAAGGCCCGCCAGCCTTCGTTGGAGATCACGGTGATCGAGCGAAACCGCCCGTTCGACACCTTCGGCTGGGGCGTTGTGCTGAGCGACCAGACGCTGGCCAACCTAGCCGCCGCCGACGCGCCCACCGCGGCGCTGATCGGCCGCGAGTTCCATCACTGGGACGACATCCAGGTCTTCTTCAAGGGACGGCAGGTGCGTTCGGGCGGCCACGGCTTCTGCGGCATCGGGCGCAAGCGGCTGCTCAACATCCTGCAGGAGCGCTGCCTCGAGCTCGGCGTCGAGCTGGTCTTCGAGACCGACGCCACCGACGATCAGGCGCTGGCGGCACAGTACAAGGCCGATCTCGTGATCGCCAGCGACGGCCTCAACAGCCGCATCCGCCAGCGCTACGCCGAGGTCTACCAGCCCGACATCGACCTGCGCCAATGCCGCTTCGTCTGGCTCGGCACCCACCAGACCTTCGACGCCTTTACTTTCGCCTTCGAGCAAACCGAGCACG
This sequence comes from Variovorax sp. P4_D9, assembly GCF_056401695.1. Classification (NCBI taxonomy): domain Bacteria; kingdom Pseudomonadati; phylum Pseudomonadota; class Betaproteobacteria; order Burkholderiales; family Comamonadaceae; genus Variovorax; species Variovorax sp. P4_D9. The sequence goes on along the minus strand of NZ_JBFUIU010000151.1, from coordinate 13,038 downwards.
GCTGGTTCCAAGCCCATGCCTACCAGTTCGACGACAAGACCTCGACCTTCATCGTAGAGACGCCGGAGGCCGTTTGGCAGGCCCACGGGCTCGACAAGATGGAGCAGCCCGAAGCCATCGCCTTCTGCGAGAAGCTGTTCGCCAAGTACCTGGGCGGCCACACGCTGATCAGCAACGCCACGCACCTGCGCGGCTCGGCCAACTGGATCCGCTTCCCGCGCGTGGTCTGTAAGCACTGGACCCACCGCGTCGAGGTCGACGGCAAGACGGTGCCGGTGGTGCTGATGGGCGATGCCGCCCACACGGCGCACTTCTCGATCGGCTCGGGCACCAAGCTGGCACTCGAAGACGCGATCGACCTGGCCAACGAATTCGAAAGCGGCGGCGACATCGACCATGTGCTCGAAGCCTACGAGGCCCGCCGCAGCGTCGAGGTGCTGAAGATCCAGAATGCGGCGCGCAACTCCACCGAATGGTTCGAGAACGTGCCGCGCTACACCGGCATGGAGATCGAGCAGTTCGCCTATTCGCTGCTGACGCGCTCGCAGCGCATCAGCCACGAGAACCTGCGGCTGCGTGACACCCAATGGCTCGGCGGCTACGAGCAGTGGCTGTCGGGCGGCAAGCTGGTCGCCCCCATGTTGCTGCCACTTAAGGTGCGCGGGCTCGAGCTCAAGAACCGCATCATCGTCTCGCCGATGGCGACCTACAGCGCGGTCGAGGGCGTGCCGCAGGATTTCCTGCTGGTCCACCTGGGAGCGCGCGCGCTCGGCGGTGCCGCGATGGTGATGGTCGAGATGACCAGCCCGACGCCCGAAGGCCGCATCAGCCCGGCCTGCACCGGGCTCTACAACGACGCCCAGCAGGCGGCCTTCCAGCGCATCGTCGACTTCGTCCACGCGCAGTCGAGCGCCAAGATCGGCATGCAGCTCGGCCACAGCGGGCCCAAGGGCTCGACCCAGGTCGGCTGGGAGGGCACCGACGAGCCGCTCGCAAGCGGCAACTGGCCGCTGCTGTCCGCCAGTGCGTTGGCCTACGGCGAGCAGAACCAGCTGCCGGCGGCGATGACTCGCGAGCAATTGGACCAGATGCGCGACCAGTTCGTCGCCTCCACCCGCCGCGCGGCCGAGATCGGCTTCGACTGGCTCGAGCTGCATTGCGCGCACGGCTACCTGCTGTCGGCCTTCCTGAGCCCGCTGACCAACCTGCGCACCGACGACTGCGGAGGCAGCATCGAGAACCGCCTGCGCTACCCGCTCGAGGTGTTCTGCGCGATGCGCGCCGCCTGGCCGGCCGAGCGACCAATGAGCGTTCGCATCTCCGCCCACGACTGGGCGCTGGGCGGTAACACCGATGCCGACGCGGTGGTGATGGCGCGTGCCTTCAAGGAAGCCGGCGCCGACTTCATCGACGTCTCCTCGGGCCAGACCACGCGCGCCGCCAAGCCGGTGTACGGCCGCATGTACCAGACGCCCTTCGCCGACCGGATCCGCAACGAGGTCGGCATCTCGACCATCGCGGTCGGCGCCATCACCGACGCCGACCAGGCCAACAGCATCATCGCGGCCGGCCGCGCCGACCTCTGCGCGATCGCACGGCCGCACCTGGCCGACCCGGCCTGGACGCTGCACGAGGCCGCCAAGCTCCAGAGCCGCGAGGTCGACTGGCCCAAGCAGTACCTGAGCGGCCGCGACCAGATGTACCGCGAGATCGCCAAGCAGCAGCAGATCGCGGCGGCGCTGGCGGCCGCGCCGCGCGCCGCCGAGGAAGATCACTGACATGGACCTCGAAGCCCGCGCCCACAGCGAACATCCGGACGAGCTCCGGCTCTGGCTGCGCCTCTTGACCTGCACCCAGCTGATCGAGAAGCAGGTGCGCAACGAGCTGCGCGAGCAGTTCGCCACCACGCTGCCGCGCTTCGACCTGATGTCGCAGCTCGAGCGCGCGCCCGAGGGGCTCAAGATGAACGAGCTGTCGCGCCGCATGATGGTCACGGGCGGCAACGTCACCGGCATCACCGACCAGCTTGTGACCGAAGGGTTGGTCGAACGCGTCGACGTCGCCGGCGACCGCCGCGCATGGCGCGTGCGCCTCACGGCGCGCGGGCGCAAGCTGTTCAACGAGATGGCGCAACAGCACGAGGCCTGGATCTGCGACGCCTTTGCGTCGCTGAGCCCGAAGGAAATCAACCAGCTCCACAAGCTGCTCGGCAAGGTCAAGCAGCATTCGCATCAACAATTGACGGAGGCCCTATGAAGCACTACATCGGCGCGGCGAGTCCCATGCGCGCACAGTTCGAACCCAAGGCCGGCTACCAGGCCGAGCATTTCTCCTGGACCTTCGAGGCCGGCGTCGGCACCGTCACGCTGAACCGACCGGAGCGCAAGAACCCGCTGACCTTCGACTCCTATGCCGAGCTGCGCAACCTGTTCCGGGCGCTGAGCTTCGCCACCGACGTCAAGGCGATCGTGGTCACCGGTGCCGGCGGCAACTTCTGCTCCGGCGGCGACGTGCACGAGATCATCGGTCCGCTGACGCAGATGAAGATGCCCGAGCTGCTCGAGTTCACGCGCATGACCGGCGACCTCGTGAAGGCGATCCGCCATTGCCCGCAGCCGATCGTCGGCGCCATCGACGGCGTCTGCGCCGGCGCCGGCGCAATGATCGCGCTGGCCTGCGACCTGCGCTACGGATCGCCCGCCACCCGCACCGCCTTCCTGTTCACGCGCGTCGGCCTCGCCGGCGCCGACATGGGCGCCTGCGCGCTGCTGCCGCGCATGATCGGCCAGGGCCGCGCCTCCGAGCTGCTCTTCACCGGCCGCGCCATGACCGCCCAGGAGGGCCATGCCTGGGGCTTCTTCAATGCGCTGCACGAGAGCGACGCCCTGCTCGGTGCCGCGACGGCGGTCGCCCGCGACTTGGCCGAGGGCCCGAATTTCGCCCACGGCATGACCAAGACCATGCTGTCGCAGGAGTGGTCGATGACCATCGACCAGGCGATCGAGTCGGAGGCTCAGGCCCAGGCCATCTGCATGCAGACCGGCGACTTCAGGCGCGCCTACGAGGCCTTCGCCGCCAAGCGCAAGCCCGCCTTCCAGGGAGATTGATGGCATGGCCGCATCCGCTGTAGATCCCTCGACGGCGCATCTCGCGCTGCCCTTCTTCGACGAGGCGCACCGCGCCCTCGCGCGCGACCTGCTGCCCTGGGCGGCGGCGCAATCGGTGGACGAGCGCGACGACCGCGCCGCCTGCCGCGACTGGGTGCGGCGCCTCGGCGACGGCGGCTGGCTGCGCTATTGCGTGCCGGCCTCCTCCGGCGGCGCCCTCGAGCGCCTCGACTCGCGCGCCCTGGTGCTGCTGCGCGAGACACTCGCCTTCCACTCGCCGCTGGCCGATTTCGCGTTCGCGATGCAGGGCCTGGGAAGCGGAGCGATCACGCTGGCCGGCAGCCCCGCGCAGCACGCCGACTACCTCGCGCCGGTGGGCCGCGGCGACAAGATTGCCGCCTTCGCGCTGAGCGAGCCCGAGGCCGGCTCCGACGTCGGGGCGATGGCGATGCGCGCCGAGCCCACCGCCGACGGCTGGCGCCTGACCGGCGAAAAGACCTGGATCAGCAACGGCGGCATCGCCGACTTCTACTGCGTCTTCGCCAAGACCGATCCGAGCGCCGGATCGCGCGGCATCACGGCCTTCATCGTCGATGCGAAGACGGCGGGGCTCGACACCTCGGCGCACATCGAGGTCATGGCGCCGCATCCGCTCGCGACCCTGCGCTTCGACGGCTGCACAGTGCCGCGCACGGCCCAGCTCGGCGAACTCAACGGCGGCTTCAAGCTGGCGATGCGCACGCTCGACATCTTCCGCGCCTCGGTGGCCGGCGCCGCGCTCGGCATGGCCCGCCGCGCCCTGTCCGAAGCCATCCAGCATGCGCAGAAACGCAAGATGTTCGGCCAGACCCTGGCCGACTTCCAGCTCACGCAGGCCAAGCTCGGCGAGATGGCGGCCATGATCGACAGCGCGGCGCTGCTGACCTACCGCGCGGCTTGGATGCGCGACGACAGCGAGCGCCGCGGCGCACCCGCGGTCGGCGACCTGACGGCGGCCGCCGCGATGGCCAAGATGTGCGCCACCGAGAACGCCAGCCGCGTGATCGACATGGCGCTGCAGATGCACGGCGGCCTCGGCGTCAAGGTCGGCACCAAGGTCGAGAGCCTCTACCGCGACATCCGCTCGCTGCGCATCTACGAGGGCGCGACCGAGGTCCAGCAGCTGATCATCGGCAAGGCCGTTCTGAGGAACCCATGACCGAGAGCGCACAAATCGATCGTTTCGTGCACGACCGTCTGCCGCCGGCGGACCAGCTGCCGATCTTTCGCTACGAGCTGCCCGAGCTGCAGCTGCCCGACCGGCTGAACCTGGTCGAGGAACTGCTCGACCAGGCCGCCGCCAAGGGCTTCGCCGACCGGCCAATGCTGCGCTCGCCGGGGCGCACGCTCAGCTATGCCGAAGCGGCGGTCGAGGTCAACCGGATCGCGCAGGTGCTGACCGAGGACCTGCACCTGGTGCCGGGCAACCGGGTGCTGCTGCGAGGCGGCAATTCGATCGCCATGGCACTGGCCTGGCTGGCCGTGGTCAAGGCCGGCCTGATCGCGGTCGCGACCATGCCGCTGCTGCGGGCCAAGGAGCTCGGCGAGATCATCGACAAGGCCCAACCCACGGTCGCGCTGTGCGAAGGCAAGCTGCTCGACGAACTGGAGGCCGCGCAGCGGGCCCATCCGGTGCTGCGCACCATCGTCGCCTTCAACCGGCTCGACGCGCCCGACTCCCTGACCACGCGCGCGGCCGCGAAGAACGGCGTCTTCCAGGCCTGCCCCACCGCGGCCGACGACATCGCGCTGCTGGCCTTCACCTCAGGCACCACCGGCAAGCCCAAGGCCCCCGTCACTACGCACCGCGACGTGCTGGCGATGTGCCAGACCTGGCCGCGCCACGTGCTCAAGGCGCGCAGCGAGGACATCGTGATCGGCTCGCCGCCGCTGGCCTTCACCTTCGGGCTCGGCGGGCTGCTGGTGTTCCCGATGTGGGCCGGTGCCTCGGTGTACTTCCACGACAAGCCCTACACGCCCGAGACGATGGTCCAGGTGATCCGCGAAGTCGGCGCCACCATCTGCTACACCGCGCCAACCTTCTACCGCCAGATGGCCGCCTTCGCCAAGGCAGCCGGCGTGCCGAGCCTGCGCATCAGCGTGAGCGCCGGCGAGGCGCTGCCCGATGCCACCCGCCAGCTCTGGAAGCAGGCCACCGGCCTCGAGATGCTCGACGGCATCGGCGGCACCGAGGTCTTTCACATCTACATCTCGGCCGCCGGCGACCAGGTACGGCGCGGCGCGGTCGGCAAGGCGGTGCCCGGCTTCACGGCGAAGATCGTCGACGACGAGGGCAACGAAGTGCCGCGCGGCACGGTCGGCAAGCTGGCCCTCATAGGACCGGTCGGCTGCCGCTACCTCGACGACCCGCGTCAGGCCGACTACGTGCGCAATGGCTGGAACTACCCCGGCGATGCCTTCGTCGAGGACGAGGACGGCTACTTCTTCTACCAGTCGCGCGCCGATGACATGATCGTCACGGCCGGCTACAACGTCGGCGGTCCCGAGGTGGAAGACGCGCTGCTCWAGCACCCGGCCGTGGCCGAATGCGGCGTCATCGGCAAGCCCGACGAAGAGCGCGGCATGATCGTCAAGGCCTTCTGCGTGCTCAAGGCCGGGCACACCGGCGACGCCGCCATGACCAAGGCGCTGCAGGACCACGTGAAGGCGACCATCGCCCCCTACAAATACCCGCGCGAGATCGCGTTCGTGGACCAGCTGCCGCGCACCGAGACCGGAAAACTCCAGAGATTCAAATTGAGGCAAATGACATGATCAAGCACCTGCAACCCCCAGGCTGGCTGCCCCCCAAGGGCTACGCGAACGGCGTCGCCGCCCGCGGCACCCAGGTATTCGTCGGTGGACAGATCGGCTGGAATTCCCAGCAGCAGTTCGAGTCGGACGACTTCATCGAACAGGCCGGGCTGGCCCTGCGCAACATCGTCGAGGTGCTGCGCGAAGCCGGGGCCGGTCCGGAACACATGGTTCGCATGACCTGGTACATCACCGACCGCGACGAGTACAACCGCCGCCTGGGCGAGCTGGGGCCGGTGTATCGCGAGGCCATGGGCCGCAATTTCCCGGCGATGACCTGCGTCCAGGTGGCGGCGCTGGTCGAGGCGCGGGCCAAGATCGAGATCGAGGTGACGGCGGTCATTCCCGACTGAATTCAAGCAACGCCGAAAACAAAAAAGCCCACTTGGAAGTGGGCTTTTTTTCTTCGTCGACAACCTTTTTGGGGGTATCGGGAATTTGGTTGCGCGAGCAAGATTTGAACTTGCGACCTTTGGGTTATGAGCCCAACGAGCTACCAGGCTGCTCCATCGCGCGGCAAGCTAGAATTATATACTATTCGGCGGCGTTTTGCTCGTCGGATGCAATTTCAGTCACATCGGGACGATCAACCAGTTCGACCAGGGCCATCGGCGCGTTGTCGCCCACGCGGAAACCCATTTTCAGGATGCGCGTGTAGCCGCCCGGACGTGCCTGGTAGCGGGGCCCCAGTTCGCCGAACAGCTTGACGACGCTGTCGCGGTCACGCAGGCGGTCGAATGCGAGGCGCTTGTTGGCAACCGTCGGCTTCTTGGCCAGCGTGATCATCGGTTCGATGACGCGGCGCAGTTCCTTGGCCTTGGGGACCGTGGTCTTGATGGCCTCGTGCTCGATGAGCGAGTTCATCATGTTCTGCAGCATCGCGAGGCGGTGCGAGCTGGTGCGGTTGAGTTTGCGGAGTCCGTGTCCGTGACGCATGGTGCTTTTCCTTTACTTTATAAAAACAGGCAGCCGTATCAGGTACTGCCCGGTGCACTGGCCCTCTTCTTCAGGGCCAAATCGAATTATCGCTTGTCGAGGCCGGCCGGCGGCCAGCTTTCGAGCTTCATGCCCAAGGTCAGGCCGCGCGAGGCGAGCACTTCCTTGATTTCGTTGAGCGACTTGCGACCCAGGTTCGGGGTCTTGAGCAGCTCGTTCTCGGTGCGCTGGATCAGATCGCCGATGTAGTAGATGTTCTCGGCCTTCAGGCAGTTGGCCGAACGCACCGTGAGTTCGAGCTCGTCGACTGGGCGCAGCAGGATTGGATCGAACTGCTGGGCGCTGCGCGGTGCCGGGGCATCGAATGCAGCCAGTTCGCCGCCTTCGAGCTGGGCGAACACAGCCAGTTGCTCGACCAGGATCTTGGCCGAGGCGCGCACTGCGTCTTCGGCGGTGATCGCACCGTTGGTCTCGATCTCGACCAGCAGCTTGTCGAGGTCGGTACGCTGTTCGACACGGGCGCTTTCGACCGTGTAGCTGACGCGCTTGACCGGCGAGAACGAAGCGTCGAGCACGATCCGGCCGATCGACTTGGTCGGCTCGTCGGCGTAGCGGCGCATCGTGCCGGGCACGTAGCCGCGGCCCTTCTCGACTTTGATCTGCATGTCGAGCTTGCCGCCTTGCGACAGGTGGGCGATCACGTGGTCGGGGTTGATGATCTCGACGTCGTGCGGCGTCTGGATGTCCGAAGCGGTGACCGGGCCTTCGCCGTCCTTGCGCAGGCTCAGCGTGACTTCATCGCGGTTGTGGAGCTTGAACACCACACCCTTGAGGTTCAGCAGGATGTTGACGACGTCTTCCTGCACGCCATCGATCGACGAGTACTCGTGCAGCACGCCGGCGATCGTGACTTCGGTGGCCGAATAGCCGACCATCGACGACAGCAGGACGCGGCGCAGTGCATTGCCGAGCGTGTGGCCGTAGCCGCGCTCGAACGGTTCGAGCGTGACCTTTGCCTTGTTGGGCGCGAGTTGCTCGACCTGGATGGTCTTGGGTTTCAGCAGGGTTGTTTGCATGCAGGACTTCCTCTCAATACCCCCGGCTCGTTACACCGGTAAGGCTGGTGAAGCGCCCGGCGGGATCAATCCCGGCGGGAACAAAAAATCAAAAGTACGGGCCGCGTCAGCGGCACGTTATCGCCTTACCTTGAATACAGTTCGACGATCAGCGATTCGTTGATGTCGGCGCCGAATTCGTCGCGATCGGGGACCTTCTTGAAGGTGCCTTCAGCCTTGTCGGCGTTGACTTCGACCCACGCCGGCATGCCCACCTGGCCGGCCAGTTGCAGCGCTTCGGCCACGCGGGTCTGCTTCTTCGACTTGTCGCGGACAGCGATCACGTCGCCGGTCTTGACCAGGTACGACGGGATGTTGACCGACTGGCCGTTCACCGTGATCGCCTTGTGCGACACCAGCTGGCGTGCTTCGGCGCGCGTCGAGCCGAAGCCCATGCGATAGACCACGTTGTCCAGGCGCGACTCGAGGATGAACAGCAGATTGGCGCCGGTGTTGCCGCGGCGGCGGTCGGCTTCCTCGAAGTAGCGGCGGAACTGCTTCTCGAGCACGCCGTACATGCGCTTGACCTTCTGCTTTTCACGCAGTTGCAGGCCGAAGTCGGAGGTGCGCTGACCCGAGGTGCGACCGTGCTGGCCGGGCTTGGAGTCGAACTTCGACTTGTCTTGGATCGAGCGGCGGGCGCTCTTCAGGAACAGGTCGGTGCCTTCGCGGCGGGAGAGTTTGGCCTTGGGGCCGAGGTAGCGTGCCACTTGATCTTCCTTCTATGTCATCTGCCGCAGGGATGCTGCGGGAGCCATCAGCGGCGTGCCGATGGCGGTGGGCTTTAACAAAAACAAAAAATGCGCAGCCGCTGTGAAGCAGGCTGCGCCGGGCGTTGTCGCCTTAGATGCGACGGCGCTTCTGCGGACGGCAGCCGTTGTGCGGCACCGGGGTCACGTCGGCGATGGAGTTGATCCGGATGCCGAGCGCAGCCAGGGCGCGCACCGACGATTCGCGACCGGGGCCGGGGCCCTTGATCTCGACGTCGAGGTTCTTGATGCCTTGCTCGACCGCAGCGCGGCCGGCGACTTCGGAAGCGACCTGCGCGGCGAACGGCGTCGACTTGCGCGAGCCCTTGAAGCCCTGACCACCCGACGACGCCCACGACAGAGCGTTGCCCTGGCGGTCGGTGATCGTGATGATCGTGTTGTTGAACGAGGCGTGCACGTGCGCGATGCCGTCGGCAACGTTCTTGCGAACCTTCTTGCGAACGCGCTGCGCCGCGTTATTGGCAGGAGCTTTAGCCATGGGGGTCTATCCTTATTTCTTCAGGGACTGCGCGGCCTTGCGCGGACCCTTGCGGGTGCGGGCATTGGTACGCGTACGCTGGCCGCGCATCGGCAGGCCGCGACGGTGGCGGAAGCCGCGGTAGCAGCCGATGTCCATCAAGCGCTTGATGTTCATCGTCGTTTCGCGACGCAGGTCACCTTCGATGGTGAAGAGAGCGATCTGGTCGCGGATCTTCTCGAGATCGGCGTCGGTCAGATCCTTGATCTTCTTCGCATAGTCGATGCCGCTCGCCTCGCAGATCTTGCGTGCGCGAGTGCGACCGATACCGAAAATGGCGGTCAGGCCGATTTCAGCGTGCTTGTGCGGCGGAATGTTGATGCCAGCAATACGTGCCATGTGCGTCCTCTAAATCTCTAACAATCAACCCTGGCGCTGCTTGTGGCGCGGGTCGGTACAGATCACACGCACCACACCCTTGCGGCGGATGATCTTGCAATTACGGCAAATGGTTTTGACCGAAGCCGAAACTCTCATTTCATTCTCCTAAAACTCTTGTTCAACTCGGCGAACCATTCGCCTGAAAATTCGTTGCGTTCAAAGACCCGCGTGGCTACGACGTCTTGAAGTTGGCTTTCTTCAGCAGCGACTCGTACTGCTGCGACATCATGTAGTTCTGCACCTGGGCCATGAAGTCCATCGTCACGACCACGATGATCAGCAAGGACGTGCCACCAAAATAGAAGGGCACGTTGTACTTGAGGATCAGGAACTCCGGCAGCAGGCAGACGAAGGTGATGTACACCGCGCCGGCCAACGTCAGTCGAACCAGGATCTTGTCGATATAGCGCGCGGTCTGGTCACCCGGGCGAATGCCAGGAATGAACGCACCGCTCTTCTTCAGGTTGTCGGCCGTTTCGCGGCTGTTGAAAACCAGCGCCGTGTAGAAGAAGCAGAAGAACACGATCGCGGCGGCGTACAGCAGCACGTAGATCGGTTGTCCCGGCTGCAGCGCGCTCGCGATGTCCTTGATCCAGCGCATGCTTTCGCCGGTGCTGAACCAGCCCACCACCGTGGTCGGCAGCAGGATGATCGACGAGGCAAAGATCGGCGGGATCACACCGGCCATGTTCAGCTTCAGGGGCAGGTGCGACGACTGACCGCCATAGACCTTGTTGCCGACCTGTCGCCGCGCATAGTTCACGAGGATCTTGCGCTGGCCGCGTTCGACGAACACCACGAAGTAGGTCACCAGCACGACCACCGCGATGATGAACAGCGCGATGATCGGGTTCATCGCCCCCGTCGACACCAGCGATGCCAGGCCGCCGATGGCGTTCGGCAGGCCGGCCGCGATGCCCGCGAAGATCAGGATCGAGATCCCGTTGCCGAGACCGCGCTCGGTGATCTGCTCGCCGAGCCACATCAGGAACATCGAGCCGGCCGTGAGGCTGACCATGGCCGTGATGCGGAAGCCGAAGCCGGGCGAGATCACCAGGCCAGCCGAGGATTCGAGCGCGACCGCGATGCTGAAGGACTGGAACAGGGCCAGTGCCAGGGCACCGTAGCGGGTGTACTGCGTGATCTTGCGACGACCGGCCTCGCCTTCCTTCTTCAACTGCTCGAAGGTCGGCACCACGTAGGTCATCAGTTGCATGATGATCGACGCGGAGATGTACGGCATGATGCCCAACGCGAACACGGTGAAGCGCGACAGCGCCCCGCCCGAGAACATGTTGAACAGGCTCAGGATCCCGCCCTGCTGACCTTGGAACAGTTGCGCCAGTTGGTCCGGGTTGATGCCCGGCACCGGAATGTGGGCTCCGATGCGATAGACCACGAGCGCGAGCAGCAAAAAGACCAGCCGGCGACGCAGGTCGCCGAACTTGCCTGTTTTTGCGAGCGTTGCCGCGTTGGTTGCCACGAAGAGCTTCTTTCAGTCCGGGTGGTTAGGCGACGCTGCCGCCGGCAGCTTCGATCACTGCCTTGGCGCCTGCGGTTGCACCGATGCCCGTCAGCTTGACGGCCTTGGTCAGTTCGCCGGTCTTGATGACCTTGACGACCTTGGCGATCTGGCCCACGAGGCCGGCTTGCTTCAGCGCCAGCAGGTCCACTTCGGCCAGGCCGAGCTGCTCGAGGGCGCCCAGCGTGACTTCGGCGTTGTACTTGAGCGACTGCGACTTGAAGCCGCGCTTCGGCAGACGGCGCTGCAGCGGCATTTGACCGCCTTCGAAGCCCACCTTGTGGAAACCGCCCGCACGCGACTTCTGACCCTTGTGACCGCGACCTGCGGTCTTGCCGAGGCCAGAGCCGATGCCGCGACCGACACGGCGCTTTGCATGCTTGGCGCCGTCGGCCGGCTTGATGCCATTGAGTTCCATATGCGTCTCTCTCGGTGGCTCTGTTTAGAGCACTTTGACCAGATAACTGATCTTGTTGATCATGCCGCGCACTGCGGGCGTGTCCTGCAGCTCGCTCACGCTGTTGAGCTTGCGCAGGCCCAGGCCGCGCACAGTGGCGCGATGCGATTCCTTGGTGCCGATCGGGCTCTTGACCAATTGCACCTTGACGGTTTGTTGTTGCGTCGTCATTTTGCTGCTCCGGTTCAGGCGAAGAGTTCTTCGACGGTCAGGCCGCGCTTGGCAGCGACTTCTGACGCGGTCGTCGAGTTCTTCAGGCCGTCCAGGGTGGCGCGGACCATGTTGTAGGGGTTCGACGAACCATGGCTCTTGGCCACGATGTCGGTGATGCCCATCACTTCGAACACGGCGCGCATCGGGCCGCCGGCGATGATGCCGGTACCCTTGGGAGCCGGGATCATGACCACCGAAGCGGCGCCGTGATGGCCCGTCACGCGGTGATGCAGCGTGCCGTTCTTGATCGAGATCTTCGCCAGGTTGCGGCGGGCTTCTTCCATCGCCTTCTGCACGGCGGCGGGCACTTCCTTCGACTTGCCCTTGCCCATGCCGACGCGGCCGTCGCYGTCACCGACCACGGTGAGTGCTGCGAAACCGAGGATACGACCACCCTTCACCACCTTGGTGACGCGGTTGATCGCGATCATCTTCTCGCGCAGACCGTCCTCGGGGCCTTCGTTCTGCGTTCTTGCCTGAATCTTTGCCATTTTGAATCTCGTGTCCGGTTAGAACTGCAGGCCGGCTTCGCGGGCCGCTTCGGCCAGCGCCTTGACGCGGCCGTGGTAGGCGAAACCTGCGCGGTCGAAGGCGACCTTCTCGACGCCGGCAGCCTTCGCCTTTTCAGCGATACGCTTGCCGATGGCGGTGGCCGCGGCAGCGGTGGCACCCTTGCCCGAAGCGCCCAGTGCGGTGCGCATTTCGGCTTCGGCCGTCGATGCGCTGGCTATCACCTTGGAGCCGTCGTCGGAGATGACGGTGGCGTAGATGTGCAGGTTGGTGCGGTTCACCGTCAGGCGCGCCACGCCTTGCGTCGCAATGCGGATGCGGGTCTGGCGCGAGCGGCGAAGGCGCTGTGCTTTCTTGGTCAACATCATTTTGCTGCCCCTTATTTCTTCTTGGTCTCTTTGATCGTGATCTTCTCGTCCGAATAGCGGATGCCCTTGCCCTTGTAGGGCTCTGGCGGACGAATAGCACGAATCTCAGCGGCGACCTGGCCGACGCGTTGGCGATCGGCACCCTTGACGATGATTTCGGTCGGGGTCGGCGTTGCCACCGTGATGCCTTGCGGCATGTCCTTGTTGACCGGGTGCGAATAGCCGACCTGGAGGTTCAGCTTGGAACCTTGCGCGGCAGCCTTGAAGCCGACGCCGACCAGGTTGAGCT
>NZ_JBFUIU010000150.1:0-14698 GCF_056401695.1 Variovorax sp. P4_D9 | reverse complement strand
TGGCGGCGTCGGCCGCGGCGGCCACGGCCAGGGCCAGGGCGTCGTTGAACGCATCCGACACCACCAACAGTTGCGCCTTGGAGGATTCGAGCTGCGGCGCGAAGCGGGCGTCGAGGCTGCTCCAGTTCGGGTCGGCGGCGATCTCGGCGGCCTGCTGCTGCCAGTGCGCCACGTCGGCGCGCAGGGCTTCTTCGACACCCTGGGCATCGCGCCAGCTCTTGGTCGACAGCACCTCGAAGCGCTGGGCCAGCAGCACCGCCGCCTCGCGGTGGACCTGGGCCCGATGCTGCAGGTCCTCGATGCCCTTCACGCGCTCGGCCAGCCGGGCCTTCAACCCCGCGAGGGGCTCGCGCGACAGCGGCGCGCCGGCCTTGGCGGCGTCGCGCTGCCAGGCCAGCGCATCGGCGATGTTGAGTTTCGGCTGGGCCAGCAGGGCCTCGGCCTTGTGGGTCCATTCGACCGCGATCGCCTCCTGGCCCTTGGCCCGCTTGAGCTCGTCGAGCTTCTCGCGCAGCAGCCGCGCTGCGCCCTTGTCGCGTCCGCTCAGCTCCCTGAAGACGTCCTGCATCTGCTCGGGCGACGGATTGGCCGCGAGCCATTCCCGGATGCGCTGGGCGCGTTCGCCCGAGGTCGGCGCGGTGAAGGCGCCTCCGGTCAAGGTGTCGAGGGACTGGAGGTCGTGAGGCTTGGAGGAAGATGAAGTCACTGAGCGAGTATCGTTATCTGTAGGGAAAAGCGAGGCGCCGGCATTGGCCGGCGCATGGCTCCATTTTCACCGACTTGCGGCACTGCGGGTCAACGGGTCGCCAGTTTCAGTTCGGCGCCGGGTTTCCAGTCGTCTCCTTCGGCCTTGGTCCGCACCGCGCCGAGGAACAATCGCTCGCTCGGCAGCTTCTGGGCCAGCAGGTAGTCGCGTGCCGCGGCGCCGCGCTCGACCGCCAGTTGCCGCATCGACTCCTCGTCGACCGGGATGCTGGCCAGCAGCAGGTTTTCCATCTCCTGGACCGGCAGGTCCTTGGCCAATCCGACCATGTTGCGCGGCTTGGTGACCTCCGAGCGCTTGTAGACCGCGGTCAGCAGTTCAGGGTATTCGGCATCGCTGACCGGACCGACCTCGGCGGCGTCCTTGCCGGCCCGCACCGCGACGCGGCGCTTCTCGGCCTGCGTCATCGCGCGCAGTCGCTGGCGCTGGTAGGCATCGCGCTCCTTCTCGAGGCTCGAGGTGCCGACCACCGTCATCCGCAGGCCCGGCCGGTCGTTCAGCGCCTTGGCGACCTTGTCGAGGTTGTCCTTCGCCTCCTTGGAGAGTTCCGAACTGCCCGGGGCGAAGGCAATGGTGCTGGAATCGCCGCCGCCGCCACCGAAACCACCGGTCAGCAGCGCGAAGGGTGCGGTGGCGGCCTTCGCGATCAGGTTGACGATCGCCTTCAGGATCAGCGGGCCGACGCTGAACTGCGGGTCGTTGATCGACCCCCGCAGCGGCAGGTCGATGTCGATCACGCCGTTGCGGTCGGCCAGCAGCGCCACCGCCAGCCGCACCGGCAGGCTGGCCGGCGCGCCTTCGACCGGTTCGCCGAACTGCAACTGGTTCAGCACCAGCTTGTTGGACGCGGTCAGGGTGCCGTCGGGGGCGATCTTGTAGTTGACGTCCATGCTGAGCTTGCCTCGCTCGACGCCGTGGCCGGCGAAGCGGATCGTGTAGGGCGACAGCGGCGGCAGGTCGAGTTCCTTCATGCGGGCCGTGACGTCGAGTTCGAGCGGCTTGGCCAGCGGATTGAGCTTGCCGGTGATCTCCAGCAAGGCCGTCTGCTGGGCCTTGCCACGCAGCTCGAGGTCGGCCAGCGCGGGCTTGTCGCCCTGGGGCCTGGACGAGAAGGCGCTCAGCTTGCCGGTCAATTCGGTCAGGTCGGCCGAGTAGTTGGGCTTGATGAACATGTCGGAGAAGTCGATCCGGCCATTGACCAGAATGATCGGTCCGAAATTGATGACCGGCGCCGGTCCGCTGTCGACCGCGGCCGGTGCCGCAGCCACCACCACCGGTGCAGGGATGTCCGGCCCGCCGCCGACCACCAGCTCCTGCGGCGTCGCGGGCGGTGCCGGTCCCCGCGCCCGCGCGGTGCGCGGACGGCTGGTGGTCGTGGTGGTGCCGCCCAGGCTGCGCTTGGTTTCGACCTCGGTGGCCGCCGCCTCCCCTTCCACCGGCTGCCCGGGCTTCTTGACCATGGACAGCAGGTTCAGCTTGCCGGTCGGATCGATGATCACGCGGGCGAAGAAATCGGTCAGCGAGGTCTCGCCCACATCGACCATGAGCGGCGCGCCCGGCACCATGTTCACCTGAAGCCGGCGCAGGCCCAGTGTCTTCCAGCTCAGCAGTTGCCGGTTGCTCGACAGGCCCGGGGCCTGGGCCAGCACCACGCTGTTGGCGCGGAAGTCATCGACCGCCGTATCGCCGTCCAGGCGCACGCTCAACCCGGCGGGCAGGGTCGCGACCTTGACCGTGCCCCGGTAGCTGGCAAAGGCGCGCCGTATATCTATGTTGAGCGCGTCCGCGTAGTAGGCCTTGAAGGCATGCGCCGGCAGCGATGCCACCAGCAGCCGGCCTTCGGCGGCGATCGGCTGCAGCACCAGGTTGCCGTCGTATTCGAACCGCCCCGCCTCCGCGCGACCGGCCGCGATGCGCCCGGACAGCTTGAGCGGAGACACCGTGGCGGTGTTCGGCGTCAGATGCTGGGCGTTGACCTGGAGCGCGCTGATCTCGAAGGCCACAGGCGTGGCGCCGGCGTTGTCGGCATAGGACAGGGTGCCGTTGTCGACCGCCAGTTTGGCGATGGCCAGTTGCCACGGCCGGGTGTTGGCACCCGCCGGCGCGCCTTCGGTCGCCTTCGGGTCCTTCGGCGCCGCGACCTTGGCGGCTTCAGTCGCACCCTGGCTGCCGCCCGCCGGCGCCTTGAGCCAGCGCTCGAACATCCAGCGCTTCTCGTTGTCGCGCTCGATCAGAACCTTCGGATTGGCGGCGGTGAACGACGCGATCGTCAGCGTGTGCTTCGTCATGTCGGCCTCAGCGTCGACCAGCTCGAAGCGGCCGACGCTGGCCAGCGCGGTCTTTTCCTTGGTCAGCGCAAGCCCCTCGGCGACCACGCTGCGCGCCTTGAACTTGAGATCGGGGTTGCTCCATTCGACATCGACCTTGCCGCTGAGCTTGCCGTCGAGCGAAGGTTCGAGACTCTGGGCCAGGTACGGCGCGGCCAGCGACAGCGGCAGCGCCTCCATTTCGGTAGCGACCGAGGCCCGCTTGTCGGYGGCTTCGCCGCTGAACTTGAGCGCAGCACCGCCGACTGAGGTCGATCCGCTGAAGGTGGCCGGCTTCTCCATGGGCCAGGTCACGGCTTGGACCTCGATCGCCAGTTGCTTGACGTCGATCGCGGCGGCGGGCTGGGTGGTCTGATCGCGCCRGCCAATGCGGCCCTCGCTCAGGGCCACCTTGTCGACCTGGACCCGCCAAGCCGGTGGCGGGTCTACCTTGGTGGCGCCGTCAGCCGCCGGAGTCGGGACCGATCCCACCTTCTCGGTATCGCCGGTGGCACGGTCGGTCGCCAGCAGGTTGAGGCGCCCGGCCGCATCGCGCGCCACGACCAGGTCGGGCCCGGCCAGCGCCACCTCGCTGAGATGCACCACGCGCTCCAGCGGCCTGAGGTCGGCCAGCGCGATCCGGAGCGAATTGAAGCCGAGCAGGTCGCGACCCTTCGAATCCGCCATCTTGATGCCGTTGGCCGCGATGCTGCCGGTGATCTTGAGCCCGGCTGTCGCCGCCTGTTCGAAGTCGATTTTCAGCTCGGCGTCGAGCTTGCCCGCCTGCAGCGCGACCGGCAGGCCGCCCGGGATGTAGCCCAGGTAAGGCACCAGGTCGAGTCCCTGGAAGCTGATTTGGGCGTCAGTCTTGCGGTTGTCGGCGAAGGGCGTCGACTGCGCGGCCGAATCGAACTTGCTGCCGTTCAGGACGAACGCCAGCTTCGGCTCGGTCTTGATCTCGCGTTTCGACGCCAGGTTGCTGAGAAAGGGCACGCTGAGCGCGAAATCGCGCAATTCATGCCGGCGCTTGACGGTCTCGTCGACGAAATCGACAGCGCCGTCAGTGATCGCGATGTTGTAGATGGCGAAGCCCGGCAGCCCTTTCGCGGGCGCATCGGGCGGCTCCGGTGCCCCCTTCAGCCTGGCCAGGATGTCGTCGAAGTCGTAGCGGCCATCGGCCAGGTGCGTCAGTTGAATCGCCGGCGCCTCGATCCGGACCGCATCGATCACCGGCGCAAGGCGCAGGATCGACTGCAGCTCGGCATCGAGGTAGAGACGCTTCACCGCCACCTGGGGCTGGCTGCCGTCGGCCGTGGCGATGCGTAGGTCGCTCACGGCGAGTTCGAGCGTCCAGGGCTTGAAGTCGATCTTGCCGACCGTGACCTGGCGCCCCAGCTTCTCGCTGGCGATCTTCTGGACCTGCCCCTTGACGATCGGCGGTATCGCGAGCCAGGCGATCAACCAGACCGCCAGCAGGACCAGCAGGGCCATTCCCCCGCGCCGCACCCATTTGTTCTGTTTCAGCAAAGCAGCATTCATCGAGGGGGGAGTGTGCCCCAAACGCCATGCGGTCCGCAGAAACAGAAAGCCCGGCGGCTCGACGCGAAGTCAGGCCTCCGGGCTCGATGGCGGGCGCAACGCCCATGCCATCTTTTCGCTCGACCGGAAGTTCAATCGTTCCGGTCATGCTGGCAGCAAGGGATTGCCACCGTTGGGCCGCAGCCGCTGGACCGTCGGATTTCTCGTCGGGCCACTGGACCTTGGTAGACGCCTGATAGCTCAGGCCACTTCAGCGTACGCGCTGTCGACCGCGATTGCAAATCGCGTTTTCAATGGATCTTCAGGCGTCGATTCGTGCACTATTTCATACATTTCTTGCATCAAAATTAGAATATCAAGCTTAGTTCTTATTCTTGACTGTGTATTTAGCCACTCCTAGAATGCCTTCCATACCGAGCCGCCAAGCGGCCGGATCCTCCAAAAATCCGCTGCCGGCATCTGCCGGCTTGATCAGGCGGCCGCGCCCTCTCCCCTTTTTCGCGCGGACCTGATTCGTACCAATCCAAGCGCCGCTTCCCTCTTCTTCGTCCGCCGTGGCGTCGCAACCGGGTGCCGCACAGAAAGGAAGAGCGATGAAACAGGCGTTAGATGCCACGGCCCGGGGGGTAAGGACCTTCGTGTCCGACGTGGTCGACGGCTTCTTCGAGATCACTCACAACAGCTTCGCCCTGCTCGGCCTGGCGACCGTGTTCGCGGTGCTGGCGCTGGCCGCCCGCCCCGACCTGCGCCAGACCGGCGAGGAGCAGCTGATGGGCTGGCTGCAGTCCCGCAAGCCGGTGCCCGAAGTCTCGGTCTCCGACCTCGAGCCCACCGCGATCGAGCGCACCACCGCGGCCAGCCCGCAGGTGCTGCCGAAGCCGCAGGCCGCGGTCGCCTACTGGCTCAGCAAGAAATACCGCGTGGCGGCCGAGCCGCTGAGCGTGCTGGTCGCCGAGGCCTTCGATCTCGGCAAGAAGACCAAGCTCGATCCGACCCTGATCCTGGCCATCATGGCGGTCGAATCCAGCTTCAACCCCTTCGCCCAGAGCCAGGTCGGCGCCCAGGGCCTGATGCAGGTGATGACCCGGGTCCATGGCGAGAAATACGAAAGCGCCGGCGGCACCCTGACCGCCTTTGACCCGGTGACGAACATGCGCGTCGGCGTCAAGGTGCTGCAGGAATGCATCGCCCGTGCCGGCTCGCTCGAGGGCGGCCTGCGCTACTACGTCGGCGCCGCCAACCTCAACGATGACGGCGGCTACGCCGGCAAGGTGCTGGCCGAGCACGAGCGGCTGCGCCAAGTCGTGTCCGGCCGTTCCCCGCCCACGACCGCGCCGACGCTGAAGGCCAACCCGGTCCAGGTGGTGGCGCCGCCGAACGCGCCGAAGCGCGCCGACCCCGACCCGCAGCAGGTCGCGCTGCTGGGCGATTCGTAGGTCTTTGGCGGCGGCTCGCGCCGTCGGCTACACTCGGCCAGCACGCGACTGGCGATAGGCGCAACCCTTTTCAGGTGCATTGCGCTGACGTGGACTACCACTGGGAAGCGTGCCGCCTGCGGTCTTTCTTGGCAGGTGTTTAGCCGTTCGCCTGGGCAGCCCTTGTTTGGTTGAAGAACAAGGACCATCGTCTTGAAGGACTGCCATGTACCACCGCAATATCCTGGTCGAACAGACCGACCCTGAAATCTGGGCTGCCATCCAGGCCGAGAACGCCCGCCAGGAACACCACATCGAGCTGATCGCGAGCGAGAACTACGCCTCGCCGGCCGTCATGGCGGCCCAGGGCTCGCAGCTCACCAACAAGTACGCCGAAGGCTATCCCGGCAAGCGCTACTACGGCGGCTGCGAGCACGTCGACGTCGCCGAGCAACTGGCCATCGACCGCATCAAGCAGCTCTTCGGCGCCGACGCCGCCAACGTGCAGCCGCATTGCGGCGCCTCGGCCAACGAAGCCGTGATGCTGGCCTTCCTGAAGCCCGGCGACACCATCATGGGCATGAGCCTGGCCGAAGGCGGCCACCTGACCCACGGCATGCCCCTCAACATGAGCGGCAAGTGGTTCAACGTGGTGAGCTACGGCCTGAACGCCGAAGAAGCCATCGACTACGACGCCATGGAACGCAAGGCGCACGAGCACCTGCCCAAGCTGATCATCGCGGGCGCCTCGGCCTACTCGCTGCGGATCGACTTCGAACGCTTCGCCAAGGTCGCCAAGGACGTCGGCGCGATCTTCATGGTCGACATCGCCCACTACGCCGGCCTGGTGGCTGCGGGCGTCTACCCGAACCCGGTGCCGCACGCCGACGTCGTCACCTCGACCACCCACAAGAGCCTGCGCGGCCCGCGCGGCGGCATCATCCTGATGAAGTCGCAGCACGAGAAAGCCATCAACAGCGCGATCTTCCCGGGCCTGCAGGGCGGGCCGCTGATGCACGTGATCGCTGCCAAGGCGGTGGCCTTCAAGGAAGCGCTGTCGCCCGAGTTCAAGGCCTACCAGCAACAGGTGGTCACCAATGCCCGGATCGTCGCCGAGACGCTGACCGAGCGCGGACTGCGCATCGTCAGCGGCCGCACCGAGAGCCACCTGATGCTGGTCGACCTGCGCGCCAAGGGGATCACCGGCAAGGAAGCCGAGGCTGTGCTGGGCGCCGCCCACATGACGATCAACAAGAACGCAATCCCGAACGACCCCGAGAGGCCGATGGTCACCAGCGGCGTGCGCATCGGCACGCCCGCGATGACCACCCGCGGCTTCAAGGATGAAGAGGCGCGCGCCACCGCCAACCTGGTCGCTGACGTGCTCGACAACCCGCGCGACGCGGCGAACATCGATGCGGTGCGGGCCAAGGTGCATGCGCTGACCAGCCGCTTCCCCGTCTATAAATAAGCAGCGAAGCCCTGCATGAAGTGCCCCTTCTGCGGTCACCTCGAAACCCAGGTTGTCGAGACCCGGGTGTCGGAGGACGGCGACTTCGTGCGGCGCCGGCGCCAGTGCAGCGGCTGCGACAAGCGCTTCACCACCTACGAACGGCCGGACGTCAACTTTCCGGTGGTTGTCAAGAAGGACGGCAGCCGGGCCGACTTCGACACAGCCAAGGTGCGCGCCTCGATGATGCTGGCGCTGCGCAAGCGGCCCGTGAGCATCGAGCAAATCGACAACGCGCTGCTGCGCATCGAGCAGAAGCTGCTGTCCAGCGGCTGGCGCGAGATCGAATCGACCAAGGTCGGCGAGCTCGTGATGCGCGAGCTCAAGAAACTCGACAAGGTGGCCTACGTCCGCTTCGCTTCGGTCTATCGGAGCTTCGAGGACGTGGACGAATTCAGGCAGCTGCTCCGGGACATCTGAGCCCGCCGGACGGGCTCGGATTGTCGCGAACTTTGTCCTGAATCGTCGCTGCGGCCCGCCGTCCGACCGCACGCGCGCAAGGGCGGCCCGGCAGGCTCCCCGATGTCGCAGGAGGGGGGCGACCCTTCTTAGCATTCGGCTCCTCATGCCCGATGCGCTCCCACTTCCGCCCTCCCAGGCCCTCTCGTCCCTGGCCGCTTCACGCTGGTCGAAGGGCTGGTGGTGCTCGCTATCGTCGCGATCCTGGCCGGGCTCGCGATGCCAGGCTTCGGCCGGACCCTCGAGCGATACCGGCTGCGCACCGAGGAAGACCTCCGGTCCGCCCTCTACGTGGCCCGCTCGGAAGCGTCCGGCGCGGCGGCCGCGTCACGCTGCGCAGGGCTTCGGGCGGCGGGTGCACACCGGTGAGCGACAAGGACTGGAGCTGCGGCTGGACGGTCTACGGCCAACGCGACCCCGGCGAAGCGCTGATCCTGGACTGGCCACCGCCCCGCGGCTTCCAGGCGACGGTCAGCGTCGCCAGCCCTTCGACCTACCTGAACCTAAACCGCATGGGCCGCTTCCACAACATGGGCGCCTTCCAGCAGTTCACGCTCAGGCCTCAGGGCAGTACCGACGGCCCAGCCGCGCGTGTCCTGTGCATGTCTTCCGCCGGCCGGCTCCAGACCCTCCAGGGCACCGACCAATGCTGAGCAACGCCGGCGCCCGCGCCTGCAGCGGGGCACAACGCTGCTCGAATCCCTGGACCGACGGGCGCGTCGGCCTGGTGGCCCAGACCGTGCGGGTCGACAGCGCACGGGGCGCCGGCACCGTGTCATCGCATCCGGTGCCGTACGCCGGCAGCGAAGCCCGGCGAGGCTGGTTCCTCGACCTGCCGCTGCCGGCGAGCGCGAACCCGGGCTCGACATCCTCAACGGCTCTGCGCCCCGATCGACGCTCTACGCCCACCTGCCGCCTGCAATCGGCGGCCAGCCTTCGCGCCTGGAGGCCGACCTCGGCGTGGGCATCCGCAGCGGCGAGCGGTTGATGTCGGCGCCCGGCTGGCCGGTGGCGCCGCCCATGCAACGCCTGGACAGCATCCCGCTGCGCCCGAGTTGGCGGCAGCTGCAAGGACTCGCCGTCGCCGGCGCGGCTTCATGACCGAGTTGCTGGTGGTCCTGGCACTGGTCGCCATCCTCGCGGCAGGCGCTCCCGAGCCACCGGGCCCATGTGCAGCGCAGCCTGCGCGCCGAGGCCCGCGCCGGGCTGCTGCAGGCGGCCCACTGGCTCGAGCGCGTCGCAACCGCCACGGGCCGCTTTCCGGGCGACCCCGCGGACTTCCCCGACAGCCTCCGCGCCGTCCCTTCGGGCAGCTACCGGATCGGCTTCGAGCCCGCCGACACGCAAGGCAGCGGCTACACTTTGACCGCKTCTCCCCAGGGCGCCCAAGCCGCCGACCGATGCGGCGCCTACACGCTCGACCAGGCCGGCGCGCAAGGGCTCGCCGTCCGCGGCGCCTCGGACCCGCTCCAGGCCGAATGCTGGAACCGCTGAAAGACCCATCCTTCGCATGACTCCGTCGCCCTCCCCGACTTCGCCGCTGAACGCCGACGAGGCGATGCGCCTCGCGCTGACGCTGGCCGGTGCCGCCAGCACCACGGCGCCGCCGAATCCCGCGGTCGGCTGCGTCATCGTCGCGGCCGATGGCCGCATCGTCGGCAGCGGCCGGACCCAGCACGCCGGCGGACCTCACGCCGAAGTGATGGCCTTGCGTGACGCGGCGGCGCGGGGCGCCTCGACGGCCGGCGCGACCGCCTTCGTGACCCTCGAGCCCTGCTCCCACCATGGCCGCACCGGACCCTGCTGCGAGGCACTGATCCAGGCCGGCATCGGCAAGGTCGTGGCGGCAATCGCCGATCCGAACCCGCTGGTGGCGGGCCAGGGATTCGAACGCCTGCGGGCCGCCGGCGTCGCGGTCGAGGTCGGCCCGCTGGCCGCCGAGGCGCGCGAGCTCAACCTCGGCTTCTTCAGCCGGATGGTCCGCAAGACGCCCTGGGTCCGGCTCAAGGCCGCGGCTTCGATCGACGGCAAGACCGCGCTCGAGAACGGCACCAGCCAGTGGATCACGGGCGCAGATGCACGAGCCGACGGCCACGCCTGGCGCGCCCGCGCCGGCGCCATCCTGACCGGCGTGGGCACGGTGGTCGAGGACAACCCGTGGCTCGACGTCCGATTGGTCGAAACCACCCGCCAGCCGCCGCTGGTGATCGTCGACAGCCGCCTGCAGACACCGCCCGACGCCAGGCTGTTCGAGATCGAGCGCCCGGTCTGGATCTACGCCGCCGCGCGCGACGACGAACGGGCGACGGCCCTCGAGGCCCGCGGCGCCAGCGTGCGCTGCCTGGCCAATGCCAATGGCAAGGTCGACCTGGCCGCGCTGCTGCGCGACCTGGCCGTGCGCGAAGTCAACGAACTGCATGTCGAGGCCGGCCACAAGCTCAACGGCTCGCTGATGCGCGAAGGCCTGGTCGACGAGATCCTGCTCTACCTCGCGCCCAAGTTCATCGGCGACGGCCTGGGGATCGCCAGCCGGCCCTTTGCGGGCGGCGCCTTGACGGCCCTGACCGAAGCCCTGGCACTCGAATTCCGCTCGTTCGAGCCGATCGGTCCGGACCTCCGGGTCGTCGCCCGGGTTGTCGGACGCGACAACTTTTAGACCCCTGACCGGCCAGCTCCCGCATCTCTGCGAAAATGCGGCGATGTTCACCGGAATCATCACCGGCGTGGGGCGCATCGCCGCCGTCCACGACCTCGGCAGTTCTTCCTCCCACGGCAAGCGTCTCAGCATTGCGGTGCCCGACGGCTATCTGGACGACGTCGGGCTCGGCGACAGCATCGCGCTCAACGGCGCCTGCATGACCGTCACCACGCTCGATCCCGCACAAAAGCTGTTCGCCATCGACATCTCGGCCGAATCGCTGGCCAAGACCGCCGGCCTGTCGGAGGCGCAGACGCGGGTCAACCTCGAGAAGGCGCTGCGCCCCAGCGACCGGCTGGGCGGCCACATCGTCTCGGGCCACGTCGACGGCATCGGCACCGTGAGGCGCTTCGAGCCGGTCGGCGAAAGCTGGGAACTGCGGGTGCTGGCGCCGCCCGCGCTGGCCCGCTTCCTGGCCTACAAGGGCTCGATCACCATCAATGGCGTCAGTCTCACGGTCAACAGCGTGAACGACGTCGCGGACGGCAGCGAGGTCAGCATCAACCTGATCCCGCACACGGTCGAGAACACCGCGCTCGGCAGCCTGAAGGCAGGCAGCCAGGTCAACCTCGAGATCGACACCGTCGCCCGCTACGTCGAGCGCATGCTCCAGAGCGGCGCCATCCAACCCCCACAGAAAGACAGTTCCCCATGAACGCATCCGTGACGCCGATCGGCGCCTCGCGCAGCGGCCGAGCGCCCGCGCCGATCTCTCCGGTCGAAGAGATCGTGTCCGAGCTGCGCGCCGGCCGCATGGTGATCCTGGTCGACGAGGAAGACCGCGAGAACGAAGGCGACATCGTGCTGGCCGCCGACCACGTGACGCCCGAGGCCATCAACTTCATGGCCCGCCATGCCCGCGGCCTGATCTGCCTCACGCTCTCGCGCGAGATGTGCGAGCGGCTGCAGCTGCCGCCGATGGTGGCGCGCAACGGCGCCAAGCATTCGACCGCCTTCACGGTCTCGATCGAGGCCGCCGAGGGCGTCACCACCGGCATCTCGGCCGCCGACCGCTCGCGCACCGTGCAGGCGGCGGTCGCGCCGGACGCGGTCGCGTCCGACCTGGTCCAGCCCCGCCACATCTTCCCGCTGCAGGCGGTCGACGGCGGCGTGCTGATGCGCGCCGGCCATACCGAAGCCGGCTGCGACCTGGCCGCCATGGCCGGCTGCTCGCCGGCTTCCGTGATCTGCGAAGTCATGAACGAGGACGGCACGATGGCGCGCCTGCCCGACCTGCAGCTCTTCGCCGCCGAGCACGACATCAAGATCGGCACCATCGCCGCCCTGATCGAGCACCGCAGCCGCACCGAGACCCTGGTCGAGAAGGTCGGCTGCCGCGAGATCCAGACGGCCTGGGGCCCGTTCACGGCCCACGCCTTCAAGGACAAGCCGAGCAATGGCGTGCACCTGGCGCTGGTGCGCGGCAAGTGGAACGCCGACGACACGGTCGACGTGCGCGTGCACGAGCCCTTGTCGGTGCTCGATGCGCTCGAACTCAACCGCGCGCTGCACTCCTGGAGTCTCGACGCCAGCCTGGCCCACCTCGCGGCCCAGGGCAAGGGCGTAGCGGTGCTGCTGAACTGCGGCGAGACCGGCGCCGAGCTGCTTTCGCAGTTCGACGGCACGGCGCGCCCGGCGCAAGCGCCGGAACGCGGCCGCATGGACCTGCGCAGCTACGGCATCGGCGCCCAGATCCTGCGCCAATGCGGCGTCCACCGCATGAACCTGCTGGGCACGCCGCGCCGCATGCCCAGCATGGCGGCCGGCTATGGGCTGGAGATCGCCGGCTACATCTCGAAAGAACAGCTCTGATGCAACACGCGAACAAAGGCGCCGACGTCGCGCTCGACGGCAAGGGCCTGCGCATCGGCATCGTGCAGGCGCGCTTCAACGAAGACATCACGGACGCGCTGGCCAAGGCCTGCCGGGACGAACTCGCGGCGCTTGGCGTCGCCGACGACGACATCGAACACGTGAGCGTGCCCGGCGCGCTTGAAGTCCCGGTCGCGCTGCAGGCGTTGGCCGAGCGCGAAAGCTACGACGCCCTGGTCGCACTGGGCTGCATCATCCGCGGCGAGACCTACCACTTCGAACTGGTCGCCAACGAATCCGGCGCCAGCGTGAGCCGGCTGGCGCTCGACTACCGCATCCCGATCGCCAACGCGATCCTGACCACTGAGAACCTCGAACAGGCCGTGGCGCGACAGACCGACAAGGGCCGCGACGCTGCGCGCGTGGCCGTCGAGATGGCGCAGCTGCTCGCCACCCTTTCATGACCGACGACACCCAAGCACCCAGCGGCAAGCCGCGCCAGACCCGCTCCGGGCTCACCAGCACCGGGGCCCGCAAGGCCTCCGCGAAGTCGAATCGCAGCCGGGCCCGCGAGTTCGCGCTGCAGGCGCTCTACCAGCACCTGGTGGGCCGCAACGACGCGGCGTCGATCGACCAGTTCACGCGCGACCTGGCCGGCTTCCACAAGGCCGACGCCGCGCACTACGACGCGCTGCTGCACGGGTCGATCGAAAGCGCCGAAGAGCTCGACGCCCTGATCGTGCCGCTGCTCGACCGCAAGCTCGAAGAGATCTCGCCGATCGAGCACGGCGTGATGTGGATCGGCGTCTACGAGTTCAAGCACTGCCTCGACGTACCCTGGCGCGTGGTGCTCAACGAGTGCATCGAACTCGCGAAGGAATTCGGCGGCACCGACGGCCACAAATACGTCAACGCGGTGCTCAACGGGCTGGCGCCCCAACTGCGTCCCGACGAGGTCGAAGCCGACCGCTTGACCGGCAAGGCCAAGCCATGAGGATTTCGCAGCGCGCCGAGCGCATCGAGCCCTTCTATGTGATGGAAGTCGCCAAGGCCGCATCGACGCTGGCCCGCGAAGTCGCCCACAGCGACCGGCCGATGATCTTCCTGAACATTGGCGAGCCCGACTTCACGGCCCCGCCGCTGGTGCAGGAAGCGGCCGCGCGCGCTGTCCGCGCCGGCGCCACGCAGTACACGCAGGCCACCGGTCTCGACCATCTGCGCGAGCGCATCAGCAACTGGTACGCCGAGCGCTTCAAGGTCGACGTGCCGGCCCGCCGCATCGTCATCACGGCCGGCGCTTCGGCCGCGCTGCAGCTGGCCTGCCTGGCGCTGATCGAGGCCGGCGACGAGATGCTGCTGCCCGACCCGAGCTATCCCTGCAACCGCCATTTCGTGACCGCCGCCGACGGCCGCGCGGTGCTGGTGCCGACCACCGCGGCCGAGCGCTTCCAGCTCAGCACCGCCAGAGTCGAGGCGGCCTGGACCGAGCGCACACGCGGCGTGCTGCTGGCCTCGCCCTCGAACCCGACCGGTACCTCGATCGCACCCGACGAACTGCGCCGCATCCACGAAGTGGTGAGCGCACGCGGCGGCATCACCTTGATCGACGAGATCTATCTCGGCCTCTCGTACGACGACCAGTTCGGCCAGACCGCCCTGGCGATCGACGACCAGGTCATCAGCATCAACAGCTTCAGCAAGTACTTCAACATGACCGGCTGGCGCCTCGGCTGGCTGGTGGTGCCCGATGCGCTGGTGCCGGCGATCGAGCGGCTGGCGCAGAACCTCTTCATCTGTGCCAGCACGGTGTCGCAGTACGCGGCGCTGGCCTGCTTCGAGCCCGACAGCATCGCCGAGTACGAACGCCGCCGCGCGCAATTCAAGGCGCGGCGCGACTGGTTCATCCCGCAGCTGAATGCGCTCGGCCTGCAGGTGCCGGTGATCCCCGACGGCGCCTTCTACGCCTGGGCCGACTGCTCCTCGTTCGCCGAGAAGCTCGGCATCTCCGGCAGCTGGGACTTCGCCTTCGAAGCCATGAAGCAGGCCCACGTCGCGGTCACGCCCGGGCGCGACTTCGGCAGCGATCAGACCGGACGCTTCATCCGCTTCTCGACCGCCAGCTCGATGCCGCAGCTCGAGGAGTCGGTGTCCCGTCTGCGCGCCTGGGCCGGCGCCGCCGTTGCCGCCTGACCGCCG
>NZ_JBFUIU010000149.1:0-14791 GCF_056401695.1 Variovorax sp. P4_D9 | reverse complement strand
CAGCAGGCCTACGCCGCATTCGGACGCCGCGACGTTCCCGGAATCCTGGCCACGCTCACCGACGACGTGGACTGGCAATTTCACGCCAGCCCCAGCACCGGAATCCCGTACGGGGGCAAGTTCACCGGCAAGAAGGCGGTGGAGGCCTGGTTCACCACCCTGGCCCAGAGCGATGACATCCAGCAGTTCGAACCGCGCGAATTCCTCGAAGGGCCGGATCACGTGACGGTGCTCGGCTGGGAGCGCGTGAGGCCGCTTCCGAACGGGACCGTGTTCGACAGCGAATGGGTCCACGTGTTCACCTTGAAGGACGGCAAGATCAGCCGCTGGATCGGCACCGCGGACACAGCCGCTCGGCAGGCGGCTGCGAAGTAGGCGTCCTGGCTGGCCACCTGGAAGGTCGGAACTTCACCGCCAGCGGCCCGTCAAACTTTTCTCGACCTGCGCCTTCTGGTCGCGCGCAAGCGCATTGGGATGCACGAAGGCGCCCGGCTCTATCGGTTGCAAGGAGAGCGCGCATGGAAAAGATGCTTCACCTGCTCGAGACTTTTACCGCCCACGGAAGCGATGGACAGACCTACCATGTCCAGGCCTATGAACACCTCGCCCGTCTCGACGCGGTTCCCGACACGCAAGGCCAATGGGAGCCGACGGGGCTCACCGAATACAAGCTGGCGGATGGTCGGCACGTCGGCGTCGACAAGGAAGGCGTCATGACATTGGCCGGCACGGGACTGAGGCTGAATCGCGAGCCTTCCCCGCAGCACTGAGAGCGATGCCCGCGCGAGCGGGCGTTGTAGTGGATTCCTGGGGCGCTGCTCGGCCGTCTTGTTCGAACGCGCCGAGGCCCGACGCTGGGTAACCCTCACCCGAGGAGAGGACCATGGCAACCGAGAAAAAGCGCCCAATCGCCCAGTTCGAGCCCGGCTCCTACCGGGTGAATCCGCCCAAGAATGCGAAGGAGGTGATCGCCTTCGTGCGGGAGCATGGAATCCAGATCGTCGACCTCAAGTTCACCGATCTGCCCGGACTGTGGCAGCACTTCTCGATCGCGCTGCCGGAACTCAACGACGAGTTGTTCGATGACGGCATCGGGTTCGACGGCTCCTCGATCCGCGGTTTCCAGGAGATCCACGAGTCGGACATGCTGCTGCAGCCGGACCCGAGCACCGTATTCATCGATCCGATGTGCGAGACCCCGACGCTTTCGATGATCTGCAACGTGATCGACCCGGTCCTCAAGGGGCCCTACTCGCGCGATCCGCGTTTCGTGGCCCGCAAGGCGGAGCGTCACTTGAAGGACACCGGGGTCGCGCAGACCTGCTACTTCGGCCCGGAGCTGGAGTTCTTCATCTTCGACTCGATCCGGTTCGAGCAGAACACGCATTGCGGCTACTACTACGTTGATTCGGTCGAGGGCGCATGGAACTCGGGCCGGGACGAAGGCGCGTTCGGGGGCGGGAATCTCGGCTACAAGCCGCGCTACAAGGAAGGCTATTTCCCGGTGCCCCCGCACGACACTCTTCAGGACATCCGCTCGGAGATTGTGCTCGAGCTGATGAACGCGGGTGTGCAGGTCGAGATCCACCACCACGAGGTATCGACCGCGGGCCAGAACGAGATCGACATGAAGTTCGCGCCGCTCGTGCGGATGGCCGACAACGTGATGGTCTACAAGTACTTCGTCAAGAACATCGCGCGCCGGCACGGCAAGGTTGCCACGTTTATGCCGAAGCCGCTCTTCGCTGACAACGCGAGCGGCATGCACTGTCACCAGAGCCTGTGGAACGAGAAGCGCAATCTCTTCTACGACGCCAAGGGTTGGGCGCTGACCTCCGAGCTGTGTCGCTGGTACATCGGCGGACTGCTCAAGCATGCGCACGCGCTGATGGCGTTCTGTGCGCCGACCACCAACTCCTACCGCCGGCTGGTACCGGGCTACGAGGCGCCGGTGAACCTGGTGATGTCGCAGCGAAATCGCTCGGCCGCGGCGCGCATTCCGATGTATTCGGACTCGCCGAATGCGAGGCGCGTCGAGTTCCGTTGTCCGGACCCGACTGCGAATGCCTACCTCGCGTTCGCCGCGATGCTCATGGCGGGCCTCGACGGGATCGCCAACAAGACCGACCCGGGCCCGCCGCTCGACAAGAACATCTACGAGCTACCCCCTGAAGAGGCCAAGAGCATCGCGAAGGTCCCCGGATCGCTCGAGGAGTCACTCCGCGCGCTGGAGAAGGATCACGACTTCCTGATGCGCGGAGACGTGTTCACCAAGGACGTGATCGAAACGTGGCTCGAATACAAGTGGAAGCACGAGGTCGATCCCGTGAGGCTGCGCCCCCACCCGTGGGAGTTCCAACTCTACTTCGATGCCTGAGGCCTGCCCAGCATGAAGGATTGGCAACGATTCCGGCTCAGCCTGTCTTCAGCTTCAGGATCATCGTCATCACGCCGGCCATGGCGGAATCAAGTTCCAGGTATCCCTGGAAGTCCTTGCCCTCCATCCAGGAAGCGTCCCAGTTCTGGCGCTTGAGCGTTTTCTGCCAGGCATCGGTCTGAACTGCGCGGCGTGCCGCAGCGACCAATTCCTGCTGGCGTTTGGGTGGCACCGACTTCCCGGTGAAGATGCCGCGCCAATTGGCGAGATCGGCGTCGACGCCCTGCTCGCGCGCGGACGGAATGCCGAGGAAGGGACGTTTCGCGGACACGCCGATGGCGCGCAGCTTGCCGCTGGCGATGCTTTCGCTGAATTCGCTGTAGCCCGAGATGCCGGCCACGGCCTTGCCGGACTCGAGCGCCTCCACAACCTGCGCACCGCCTGCGTTGGGAAGATAGACCAGATTGACGGAGCTTCCGGCAAGTCGGGCGAGCATGCCGGCAAACATGTGGTCGACCCCGCCCGAGGATCCGCCCGCGATCGCGGTCGCGCCCGGGTTAGCGCGAAGCCTGCCGATCAAGTCCTTGACGGTGGCGATGGGCGAGTCGGCCTTCACCGCCACCACCTCGTAGTCACTCGTCAGCCGCGCAATCGGCTGAATGCGGCTCATGTCGACGGCGGGCTTCTGCAGCGCGACAGCGCCCACCATGACCATGCCGCTCATCAGAAGCGCATTCGGGTCCGCATCGTACTTTTCTACGTACTTCGCCAGGCCGATCGTGCCGCCCTTGCCACCGATGTTCTCGTAGTCGATGGCGCTCACCACGCCCGCCGCCTGCATTGCAGCACCCAGCGCCCGGCCGGTTTGGTCCCAGCCGCCACCCTCGTTGGCCGGAATAACGATGCGCAAGCGTGCGAGGGGGGCATTGCCCGCAGGATTGGACGGTCCCGCCTGGGACCACGCCGGGTCGGCCATGGCAACACTTGCCGTCGCGGCAGCCAGCCAGGCGGCGAAGTCGCGACGCCGCAGGGCTTTTCCGTTTGCGCTGGGCACGAGTTGGTTCGAAAAAGGCGAGTCGCGGCGATCGATTCTTGGCATTTGTATCTAAAAGTAATGGGCTGCCCATCCTATTCAGTGCGAAAGCCATGCCGACGCGGGTAATCCCTGAGCGGCGGTGCGCTGCGAGGATTTGGTCACGAAGCGCGTCGCTTACTGACCCTAACCATGGCAAACCAAGGTCTGGCAACGACATACAGATTGCTTTGCTAGCAATGAATGGCAGGAGGCCAAGTCATGCCCTCACCGAGCGCCGCGCCCGACAAGCGAGAAACGCTGAATATCCGCATCAAGCCCGAGGAACGAAACCTGATTGACAGGGCGGCAAAGGCAAGCGGGAAGAACCGCACCGATTTCATGTTGGACGCTGCCCGCTCAGCCGCCGAGAAGACGTTGCTCGACCAGGTCCTCGGACATGCCGCCCCAGTCGAATGAGCGACTGCGCACGACGATCCAAACGAGGGCCCCGTGGGACCCCACATGACGGTTGGAACCGAGCGACTGGATACCAGTCACGACATCGAATCGTTCGCCTCGGGTGTGGAGGGGTCCGGCATGTTTCGACGAAAACGGCCCGGCGCTGAAACTACGGCGTAGGCACTCGACAATGGTCCAGACCCGATTCTCGTGGTTGTACTTGCGCGACTCGCCGTGGACCAATCCCGGCAAGGCGGCGGATGGGGTTGAGCGCTGGTGCGTGACGCCTGCGCGTGATTCAGGCAGCAGACACCATCGGCATTCGAGGAATGATCGTCCATGCACTCTCACCCGAAGCGAAGGCTTACTACGAGCGGATCGGTTTCGAGACGTCGCCGTTCGATCCGATGATGTTGATGGTCACGTTTACCGACCTGAAAGCAATCCTGTAAACAGCATCGGTGTCGCACCCCGTGATCTGCGGCCGCGACAACAATGGAGCTCCAAGAAGAGGCGATTTGCCGGCGTGTACGCGCCGTTGTTCATCCTTCGCCGGGGCCTTCTGCCGCACAAGGTGCGCAAGGGCGACCGTCAGCTCAAGTGTCATCGCTTCCTCGGCACCGAGTAGGTGAGCTCGGCAAAACCCGGCCCGACAAACTTGGCATCCTTGAGTTGCAGGGAAGGCGACACGATGCGACGCGGAAGCAACGGCTTGCCCGAGCTCAGAGTCACGGATCCGACTTGAACAATGATCTCGTCAAGCAACCCAGCGTCATAGAACTGACCGACAAGATCGCCACCGCCAACGAGCCAGATGTTCTTGCCCCCGGCGGCCGGCTTCATTGCCTCGTGCACGGGCCTCACGTCACCTCGGACGAAATGAATGGCCGCGGAGGGCACGCGAGGTAGGTCGCGGCTGCTGAACACCCATGCGGGTTGCTCGTAGGGCCATGCTGCCTGGTCCTTGGTCCCTGGCTTGACGACGTGACRCAACATCCATTCGTATGTCGA
This sequence comes from Variovorax sp. P4_D9, assembly GCF_056401695.1. Classification (NCBI taxonomy): domain Bacteria; kingdom Pseudomonadati; phylum Pseudomonadota; class Betaproteobacteria; order Burkholderiales; family Comamonadaceae; genus Variovorax; species Variovorax sp. P4_D9. The sequence continues at coordinate 9,929 of NZ_JBFUIU010000149.1, read as the reverse complement.
CGACCCCATCGCGAGTGCACCGACGCCCTGGATGAAACTGGGATAGCTGGTGTCGTTGATGTCGCCGAGTGGAAACAGCCATTCCAATGAATGGTCGTCCGTCGCGATAAAGCCGTCGAGGCTGCAAGCGGTGTAGTACTGGGTCTTCATGCTCGCGGTCTCTCCTTGAGTTTGCTACGCCTGGCCAGTCACAACGAGCACGCCACTCACACCTTGGCCTCGACGTAGTAGGTCTGGATCAGCTCCGCCTTGCCCTTGATCATTGCCGGTGGCATGGGCCGCAGGCGAAACTGATCGTCAACCTTGCGGCGAATGTCCTCCGTGATCAGCAGATCGACTTCGTACTTGCTGGTCAACCCTTCGACCCGGGAGGCGACGTTGATCGGGTCGCCCGTCACGCTGAACTTCGAAAGGCCGGGGGTGCCGATCACGCCCGCCACCACCTCCCCACCGTGGATGCCGATGCCGAAGCGCAGTTCGGGCAGGCCCTTCTCACGCGAAGTGGCGTTGTAGCGCGCCAGTTGCGCGCGCATTTCCAGCGCGGCCAGCACGGCGTCGCGCGCCTGCCAGGGGTTGGACTCCAAGGCGCCGAACAGGGCCAGCAAGCCATCGCCCACGAACTCGGTGACATGCCCGTGATGGTGAGTAATGGCAACAGTCATGTGGCGGAAGTAGTCGTTCAGGATGCTCACCGTGACGGCGGGGTCGAGCCGGTCGCAGAGGGCCGTGAAGCCCCGCAGGTCGGCAAACAACATCGTCACCTGCCGCCGCTCGGGTTCGAAAGCGTCACCGGTACGGGTGAGTCGCTCCACCACGTCAGCCGGCACGAAGCGCTCGAACTGACCTTGGAGTCGCTCCAGTTTTTCATCGGCGGCCATCAACAGCTTCTCGAGCTGGTCGTTCTGGCGGCGGCCGCGTAGGACGCGCACTGTCAGGCCCGAAAGGACGATGGCCCCGACCGCGGCAAGGACCCAGGCCAGCGCCGTCATTCCAGCAACATGGCCAGCCGAACGGTCCCATTCGCCAGCGATGCCACGCCGATGGCTTCCAGCAACGCGTCCGCGCCCAGTTCGGCACCGAGGGCGCGTGTCTTCTGCTGGATCGACGAAGGCTCGTAGTACACGGTCTCGCGCGCCCAAGCCATGAGGCCGGCCTCGCGCTGCGCCAAGCGGGGGCAACGAAGCGTCGCCATTGCGCTATCGATTTCCGATTGACTCAGGCCCTCTTCGAGAAGCAATCGGGTCGCCGCGGCTTCGCAATGCGGGCAGCCGAGCGTGCGCGCGACCACGGCGAACATCAGCGCCTTCGCGCTGCGGCTCAGCACCCCCGTTTCGAACGAGCCGTCGAGCGCCGCCTTCATGACCGCGCCCGCACGCAGTCCGGCAAGCGGCGCCACCACCACGCCAAAGGGACCGGCAGCCAACGTAGCCCGATCCGGCGCCGCTTCCAGCGGCCTTCTCGGCGCGAACTTCTTCATCAACGGAATCGCGAGCGCGAGCAGCCAGCGGAACGGTCCACTGGCCATGCGCTCGAACTTCTGTTCCGGCGGACACGCCAGCAGGGTGCTGACGCGGTTGTAGAAGCACCCGAGCGAGATCGCAAAGGCGATCTCGCCTATTTGCTCGGGGGTGTAGCCGAGTTTGAGCAGGGCGACACGCTCGGCCGCGGCCGGGCGTGGCCTCGATCGGGCCAGGCTGCGGCAGAAGGCGATATACGCGCGCTCCTTTTCGTCCAGCTCGGCGGTCTGCACGTCGCGTTCGACTTGCTGGATGAAAGACTCGGAATAGCCCAGCACCTTCATGTAGGCGCGGTTCGCCCCATAGCAGTAACGGCATGAGTTTTCCTGAGCCGTCACCATGCTGCCGATGCGGTGCAGCCGTTCGGGCAGAGCGGCCGGCACATAGTTCGTCGCTTCGTAGGCTGCCTCGCGCAGCCAGCGGCTGGGTGCGACCCGACGGTCGACCTCGAGGACCTGGGCGCCGCGGCTCTTGAGTTCGGCTTCCCACGCCACATCGTGCGCCACCGGAAGAACCGGGTCTCCCCACTGGATTTCGCTCAGCAATACAGCCATCAGCCACTCCAAGGATATCGGACGCAGTGTTCTTCGCCAGCATTGTCGCGCCGACCGTGCAAATTCTGCCGCAACGCACGGCCTCGCCGCCGTTGAACGACGATCCCGAGGCCATCGGTATAGTTTTGCAGCGCGGGCACTTGAATCTTGTCGGCAATCAAAGTCTCAGACCTCGTCGAATATGGCACTCACCGGAAAACTCATCAGCTGGAATGACGAGCGTGGGTTCGGCTTCATTGCGCCGCGAAGCGGTGGACGCGAGCTGTTCGTTCACATCAGCGCGCTCCCAAGGGACGGATCTCGTCCAACGGTGGGCGAGACGCTCACCTACGAACTTGGCCGCGGCAAGGACGGCAAGCCTCAGGCGGTGAATGTCTATCGGCAAGCGCTTGGGTGGCCGTCCACGTATCCGCGAGGGCAGTCGCAGTCCACTCACAGCAGACGCTCACCGATCAACGCACTGATTGTCTTCGTCCTGGTGGTCGCCATCGGGGCGTTCGGCTATGCGCAGTACCAACGACACTTCGTGCGGCCACGCCCGGCTGCTGCGGTGGCGTCCCATGAGGCCGTCGGCGCCGAACTCGCGCCGAGCCGTTACCTATGCGACGGACGGACCCATTGCTCGCAAATGACATCATGCAGCGAGGCAAAGTACTTCCTGAAGAATTGTCCCGGCACTCAAATGGACGGCAATCACGACGGCGTGCCCTGCGAGCAGCAATGGTGCACCAGCCCGTTTGCCAAGTAGTCCTCGCAGCAGATACACGGACGGCCACCCGCAGACGCCACTACGGCACATGCAACTCCGCCGTGGCCAACGACCTCAGGTCGTTGGCGCCCCCCGCGAGCAGCACATCGCCATCCGGCAACGGCTCTGGGCGCCGCGAGACAGCGCCGTCCTCATTATGCTTTTTCAGGTGGGCGGCGATCCTCCGCTTTCAGCCGTTGCGAAACAGGAAGCTGTAGGCGTTGAGGGCCGGCACGCCGCCAAGGTGCGCGTACAGCACCTTCGAGCCCTCGGGAAACTCGCCGAGCCTCACCTTTTCGATCATTCCGTGCATCGACTTGCCCTCGTACACCGGGTCGGTGAGCATGGCCTCCATGCGGGCGCTCAGGCGAATCGCTTCGAGTGTTCCTTCGTTCGGCAATCCGTACTCCGGTCCGCCGAAGCGGGTGTCGAGCACCACGTCCTTGTCGGTGATCTCGCGGCCGAGTTCGACCGACTCGGCCGTGTTCCTCGAGATGCGCAGAATCTGGTCGAAGGTCTGCTGTGGCTTGGCCGATGCGTCGATGCCGATCACGCGGTCGGCGCGCCCGTCGGCCGCAAAGCCCACCACCATGCCGGCCTGGGTGCTGCCGGTGACGGAACAGGTGACGATGTAGTCGAACTTGAAGCCGAGTTCGGCTTCCTGCTGCCGCACTTCTTCCGCGAAGCCCACGAAGCCGAGCCCGCCCTTCGGATGCTCGGAGCAGCCCGCGGGAATCGGGAACGGCTTGCCGCCGGCCTGGCGCACGCTGTCCATGGCGTCTTCCCAACTCTTGCGAATGCCGATGTCGAAGCCGGCGGCATCGAGTCGCACGTCGGCGCCCATGATGCGCGACATCTCGATATTGCCGACCCGGTCGTACACCGCGTCCGAATAGTTGACCCAGTTCTCCTGTACCAGCACGCACTTCATGCCAAGGTGGGCGGCCACCGCGGCGACCTGCCGCGTCTGGTTCGACTGGATGCCGCCGATCGACACCAGCGTGTCGTAGCCGCCTTCGATGGCTTCCGGGATCAGGTATTCGAGCTTGCGCGTCTTGTTGCCGCCGAAGGCCAGGCCGCTGTTGCAGTCCTCGCGCTTGGCATAGAGCGCGACCTTGCCGCCCAGATGGGCGCTGAGCCGCCGCAAGGGCTGGATAGGCGTGGGCCCGAAGGTGAGCGGGTAGCGCGGGAATTTCTGCAGGTTCATGGGGCGATTCCTTGTTCGACGAGATGAAGCGAATCGTAAGAAGGATCGCCTGTTCGATGGTTGCAAAATTAGGTCCAACTGCGACACTATGGACGGCGACTTAAAAAAATCTGATCGATCTATTTCGTAAAAATGACTACGAACACAACAAAATTGCAAGGCAAGGGTGAGCTGGATCGAACCGACCGCGCCATCCTGCGGGCGCTGCAACGCGATGCCTCGGTGTCGAACGTGGCGCTCGCTGCCAAGGTCAACCTGAGCGCGCCGGCCTGCCTGCGGCGGGTCGAGCGACTCAAGTCGATGGGGCTGATCAGGAAGGTGGTGGCACTGCTCGATCCGGGGGCGCTGGGCTTCGGCACGCTGGTCATGATCGGCGTGGTGCTCGACCGCTCCACGCCCGAGTCATTCGCCAGTTTCGAGAAGGCCGTGCAGAAGGTGTCTGGTTGCCTCGAATGCCATGTGGTCACGGGCGAGTTCGACTACTTCATGCTGGTGCGCACGCGCGACAACGACAGCTACAACCGCCTGCACGCCGAGCAGCTGCTATACCTGCCTGGCGTGCGGCAGATACGGACCTTCATGGTGCTCAAGCAGGTGATGTCGACGACGCAGCTGCCGCTGCAGGCTTGATCCGGAGCCTGCTCGAGCGAGGCTCGGCGGCTCGGCGTTCACCCTTCCTCACTTCTCCGGTGTGCGCCCCCAGGCCTGAACGAAGGTGCTCGACAGCACCAGTGTTCCGGGGTCTTCGAGGTGACGCTTCAGAAGGGCCGTCAACTCGTTCAATTCGGCTTCTTCGATCAATTGCTGATCGAGGAGCCTGGCCCGCGCGTTCTCTACGAAGTCAAGCAGCAGCATGCGACGCCCATGACCCACCGGGTAGGCGTGTACCCACGGTTGCACGCGGATATCCACCAACCCGGCTTCACGCATCAAGCGCGGCACCTTCGAGCCGATCGTCCGGTCGATCCCGTCCATTCGGGCCGAAGTGTTGAGCAGCTCGAGCAAACGGGTTTGGGCGTGGTGGGGTGGGTCGCATCGCTGCGTGCTGGACTCGGCCTCATGCAAGGCAACCACGCCTCCGGGTCGGACCAGTCGGACCATCTCCTGCAGCAGGCCCTCGGGTTGCGGAACGTTGACCAGAACCAGTCGTGCGGTCGCGAGATCGAACGATTGCCCGGGCAGGCCCGTGTCGCGACCATCGGCATGCAGAACTTCGACGTTCGTCAGATGGCTGTCCGCGACGAAGCTTCGTGCACGCTGCACTTGCTCGGCGCTGCGTTCCACGCCGACGACCCCGCCCGTCGCACCGACGCGCCCGGCGAGAAGGCCCAGGCAACCCTGAGGGCCACAGCCAATCTCGATCACGCGCCAGCCCGCCGCTACACCGACATGATCGAACAGCCAGTTCGATTCGGCCGCAAGCTCTTGAGCTTGTCGCCCCAGACGATCTTGCTCCGCCTGCCGATAGCCTAGGAAGTAGGGATCAGATTCACTCACGGCGCACCTCCGCGACGGTATGCAGCGCTGGATGGTACGCCGGTGCGCGTGTACTCACGCCTACTTCTTTCGCCCTCGGAACCGTCCACGTCCCGTTGAGAATCGACGGCGTCTTCGCGCTCGGCCGGTACAGCTGCATCATCAGGATGAACTGGCCCCTGGGCGCCGGAAGCCAGTTCGCTTCCTTGTCCTTGCCATGCGATTCGGCCTGTATGTGGAGATCGACCGATCCGTCCGGATTCACCTTCGGGTCGTTGCGCTGGCTCAGCGTGTGGCGGTTGAGCGCATTCGGCACGAAGAAGTAGTCGGCGTCGTACATGGTCAGCGACCAGAAGCCATGGACCGGCGGCAGCTCGCCCTTCTTGAAGTGCACCACGTACTTCTTGGCACCGTCGTACTTCTGCAGGACGTCCGGTCCTTGCGAGGTCGGGTAGACCGCATTCTCGGGCGCTTGGCCTGGGACGGCTTGGGCACCTGGGCGAGTCCCTTGCTGACGGCGGGACTGAGCTTGGAGGGGTCGAAGTCCTGCGCACGATGCCGATGCTTGCGAGCTTCTTGACCATGGGCGCGTCGGCGGCCGTGGGTGGGTTGGTGTTGAGCGATTGCGCGAACAGCGTGAAGAAGGCGGTCGCATCCATGGCGTTGACCTGCTCGCGCGTCGAGGTCTTGGTGTCCACGCTCGGATCGACGCTGCCCGGCGGCGGGGTGTAGGGCTTGCCGTACGACGACAGCGGCACCGCGCTCATCTGGTCCTGCAGCGCATGAACCGCCGCATTATCCTCGGGCGTGCTGGTGCAATAAAGCCGCCGAGTAGCCACACCATGCCGGTGGCCGACTGGTACTGCTTGACGCCGGCCGGCAGCTTGCCCTTCCATCCGGGGCCGGTGATGGCGATCTTCAAGGCGCCACTGCCCGTCGTGCGCGCTCCGGGGTCGGCAAAGACGGTGGTCCATCCGTCCAGGAACGGCAGCAGGAAGAAACGCCCCTTCATGTCGGGCTGGTCGATGATGATCGGCCCTTCGACACGTCGAACCACGCGATGGTGTAGAGCGTGTCGGCATTGGGCGCCGTAACCGCGTGGTTTTCCGCAGGCGGGTAGCCGCGCAGCCGCACGAAATGTCCCATCGGTGCCTTGTCGCCTTCAGGGGCCACCACGTTGACCATGCCGCGTCGCGTCAGTTCCATCGTGACCAGCGGGTAGGCGTAAATGTAGGCTTCGATGCCGATATCGCGCGCTCGCCGTGCCTTGACATCGGTTTCCACCGAGCCGACTCCGGCTTCGACCCTCTCCGCGAGGTCCGCCATAAGGCCGTCGGCCGCAAACGCGCTGGGAGCCCAACTGCCGAGGGCCGACATATGTGCTCGCTGTCGAGATTGGGGTGGATTGACGATGAGGTCAAAATCTACCGGGCTCCCGCGTTCCCTGAAATTGGACCAAAGCCGTATTGATGGTCGGCGCGCGCTGTAAGAGCTCCTTTCTCGTCGTTAAACGCTACGATCGGCTTCCTGTGAACAGGAAGGAGCAACATGATGTCTGTCAAGCGTCTCGGCCTGATGGTGGCCGGCCTCGCGGCGGTCCTGTCCCTGTTGCAGGCGTGCTCCCAGCCCGTCGTTTCGCCAACGCCGCCGACCGGTGTGCAGCGTCTCTACATCCTGAACTGTGGCGAAGGCGTCGCGGGAGACATCTCGCGCTGGTCGCCGGGCGTCAACGTTGGCAAGTCGATGCCATTCGCCAACAGCTGCTACCTCATCAAGCACGCGCAGGGTTGGATGCTATGGGACACGGGCCTCGCCGACTCGGTCGCGGCCATGCCCGAGGGCTTGCGACCTTCGGACCCGCGCRCGATCACCTGGCGCCTGCCGAAGACGCTCGCGGCGCAGATCGACGAACTCGGGTTGAAGCCGTCGGACATCAAGTACGTTGCGGTGTCTCATAGCCACCCCGATCACATCGGCAATGTCGACATGTTCCCGAACTCGATGCTGCTGGTGCAGAAAGCCGAATACGAGTCCTCGACCGGCAGCTCCCTTCGGACCCGGCCCAGCGGGACGGTGACCACGCTGGAAGGCGACCGCGACGTGTTCGGTGACGGCAGTGTGACGATCATTTCAACACCTGGGCACACCGCGGGGCACGAGTCGCTGCTCGTGAAGCTGCCCCGGACCGGTGCCGTCCTGCTGTCCGGTGATGCCGCTCACTTCAAGGACAACTGGGACAACAGACGCGTCCCCCCGATCAATTACAACGCGGAGCAGACCGCCGCCTCGATGCAGCGGCTCGCGAACATCATGGCCAGGGACAAGGCCCAGCTCTGGATCAACCACGACAAGGCGCAGCGCGACGGACAGAAGCTGTCGCCCGCGTTCTACGAGTAGGGCGGCAGGGGCACGTTCTGAAGCGTGCGGATCCCTCGCCGAGTGGACCAGCGGCCACTCGGCGGGTTGCGCCGTTGACTGCTTGTAGTAGTGCGCCCAGTTCGTCGCCTTTCGGCGCATGAACGAGCACACCATCGTGCGCGTCGGCGCAATCCTTGGAGCGGTCACCGGCCTGTCGTGCGGGCGCTGCCGGTTTTCGGCGAGTTGAACTCCCAGATCCTGATCGAGCTTCGGGAGGCCAATGCGGCGCAGGCAGGCGCATTGATCTCGAACCGCGAAGTGGACCTGATGCTGTGCCGCGAGCCGGCCGTGTGGCCCGAAGGCTGGGAGTTCTCCCAGCTGATACCGGACCGACTGGACGTCGTCGCGGGGCCCGCGCATCCTCTGGTCGGAAGAGGTTCGCCGCACTTTGCCGGGCTGCTTGAAACTGGAACCCAGAGCAACCTGTGTGCGATCCTGGCCCATTGCGGCCGCGGCGACGAATACATCGTGGGTCAGGCGCATTGCTACCGATGGGAGGGCGGTGGCGCCGCCGCGCTCGGCGGCGTTCAGCCTCAACCGATCGAATACGATGCGGACGGAACCCTTTCCCTGGATCGGACCAAGGCAGCAAACCAGCCGGACAACGAGCATTTCGCAAGAACGCGGCTGCTGGCGCTCGAGAACACCCTGGCGGGGAAGCTCATGTCCGACGCCGGGAACGCGCTGTGAGGCCGTCGAGGGCGATGGCGAGGACGCCGAGGCGCTGCGCCTGACTCTCAGGCCTGGGCATGCGCAGCCTCGCCAGCGACAACGGGAATGACCTCCAGCACCCAGACCGGCGATGTGGTCTCGATCGCGCGCTCGAGCGCGAAGCCCGAGGCCTGGAGCAGTTCGCAGAATTCCACCTTGGTGCGCTCTCGCGCCGTGCCGAACATGGCCATCATCTGCGTGTCGACCAGGTAGCCCGTCGGCCGTCCGAGCGTTGGATCGGGTTCGATGATCTGGTCGACGACCAGCAAGCGCGCGCCCGGTGACATCGCGGCACGGCAATTGCGCAGGATGCGAATGCAATCGTCGTCGGACCAGTCGTGCAGCACGCGGATGAGGAGGTAGATGTCCGCGCCTTCAGGGACGAGGTCGAAGAAGCTTCCACCTCGAACGTCGATGCGTCCGCCAGCTCGCGCTTCCAGCGCAATGGCCGCCACGACGTCGTCGCGGTCGTAGACCAGTCCGCGCGGCCCGGCGAAGCGCGCGAGTATCTGCCGCAAAGTCTCTCCGTTGCCACCACCGATGTCGATGATCAGCTTCGCTGCGGAAAAGTCGAAGCTGGCCGCGAGAACCTGGTGGCGGCGATCGGGGAAGTTCGCCATGAAGGCGTCGAAGCTACGAGCCTCATCGGGATGCTCGCGAAGATACTGGAAGCGGCCCATGTTCCAGGCGGCTTGGTGGGGGGTGTCGCCAGCAAGGGCGGCATCCAGAAAGCCCCAGGCCTTCCACGAGCCGGGTGCGGTCCAGAACCTGGCGCCATAGTGAAGGCTGTTCGGCGCATCAGTCCTCAGGAGCACGGATCGAGGCGAATGAGCGACGCTGTCGTCGACGCCGATTCGAAAGACGCCAAAGGCGGCCAGCGCGCGCAGTACCCGCAGCAGCGGCGTGGCAAGTACCGAACATTCCTTGGCCAGGTCGCTCACATGGCGGCTGCCGTCTTTCGGAACCTTGTCCGCGAGGCCGAGGTCAGCCACCAGTCGGAGCATCCGCGAGACCTGAAATCCACGGATCAGAACATCAAGTGCTTCTCGATCGGCTTCGCTTCCCTCATCGGTCATGGCAAACCTCCGCGCTTGGTTGCCTGCACTCAAAACCTGGTTTCCGGCGTTCTACGGAATCGCGCTTGCCCGACCGGGGGCCGATGATGGCACAGGTGCAGAATTACCGCGAGCCCGCTTTCGCCGGCCGCTAGGTTCCGCCGCGGTCATTTTTCCATGCAATCCAAGGAAGTCTGAACCATGTACGCTTGCTCGTCATTAACGGATGACACGGTGGTGCGT
>NZ_JBFUIU010000148.1:0-14849 GCF_056401695.1 Variovorax sp. P4_D9 | reverse complement strand
CTCGTAGCCCTTGCGCGGCATGAAGGTCGGCTCGCCGGCCTTGTTCTCCTCGGGCGCCCAGCGGTGGCCGAGGTCGTAGTCGACCAGCCAGGTGGCCCAGTTCACCTCGCCGATCGTGCCGCGGGAGGGCGGCGTGCCGGCGACGCCCGAGATCACGTAGTAGGCCTTCGAGAATTCGAACTTCGGACTGGTCAGGATCGCCTGCATCGACGACGAGGAGTTGACCTTGCCCATGCCGAGCACCGCGCCGCAGACGCCATCGGCGTTGCAGTACACGGGTTGCAGCGCGCCGGGCACCGTGACCGGCGTTGCGCCCTTCCAGTAGCGCTCGTACCAATGCTGGAACTCGCCGGCGCGGTCGCCGGTGTTCTGGCCGATCTCGAACATCGCGGCGACGAAGATCTTGACCTTGACCGGCTCGGCGACGCGTGCCGGGGGAACCGAGGTACATGCAGCCGCAAGCACGACAACGACAGGAAGCACGCCCCAACGGGCGCGACGGAACCAAGCTGACAACATGGAAGATCTCCGCGGAAGGGAAAAAGAAGAAAGAAGGACGACGGGATGTGCGCGCATCGCAGCGGCAACGATTGCGGCGTCCTACAGCAGCTCGCCGACCGCACCTGCAGGCTGTGAAGCCTGTTCGCTTGCTCGGTCGAGATTGTCGCAAACACCAGCCCAACGCCCCGTTCCCCTTGCCAACGGACTGGTCTACATCAACCCTGGCATGCCGGGCTGGAGCCGGGTCAGGCGCGGCGCCGGCTTTCAATATCGGGACAGCCGCGGCAACTGGCTGCGGGATGACGACGAGATATTGCGCATTCGGCGCCTCGCGATTCCGCCTGCCTACAACAAAGTCTGGCCCGGTCGCCAACGGGCACCTGCAAGCGACCGGGATCGACGCACGTGGCCGCAAACAATACTGATATCACGTCGAATGGCGCATGTTGAAGGACGAACACAAATTCGAGCGAGTGGAAGCCTTCGGTCGGGCGCTCCCCGCGATTCGCCGCCGCGTGGCGCGCGATCTGACCGCGGGCGCCAAGGCGCCGCTCGAGCGGCAACTGGTGCTGGCCACGCTGGTGCGCCTCCTCGACACGACTTTCCTTCGGGTCGGCAACGAGGAGTACGCCAACAGCAACGGCTCGTACCGCCTCACGACACTGCGCAACAAGCATGTGGACGTGCGGGCCGGGGACACTCGAGCTTCGCTTCCGAGGCAAGAGCGGTGTGATGCATGAAGCCCAGGTCGACGACGCGCGCATCGCGGCAATCGTCAGAAGGTGCCAGCAGTTGCCCGGCCAGGAGCTGTTTCAGTATCAAGCCGAGGACGGCACACCGCGCGGGATCTTATCCACTGATGTAAACGACTACTTACGGGAAATCGCCGGTGACAGCTTCACCGCGAAAGACTTCCGTACCTGGCACTGAGGTTCAGGCGCTGGAACTGACGCGCCTGGCCTGCGCGACCGGCGAACCCGCAACTGCGTCGGCGCGCTTCAACGCCAGGGAAATACTGGCGGCCGTGGCGAAGCGCCTGGGCAACACGCCGGCGGTCAGCAAGAAGGCCTATGTGCATCCTGCGGTCCTGACGCTCGGCAGCACGCTCGCTAGCAAAGCCGACGCCATCGGCGACATCTGGACCCGGATCGGGGAGCGTGCCCAAAGCCGATGCCATCTGCAGGCGGCCGAGGCCCGCTTGCTGGCCTTCCTGCGACCGCATCGGCTGGCTTCGAAGCGCGAAGCCAAAGCCCACAAAGCAAAACGCCCAGCCTTTTGAGGGGCTGGGCGGATTGGGCTGTAAGAGCCTGACGATGACCTACTTTCACACGGGAACCCGCACTATCATCGGCGCTGAGGCGTTTCACTGTCCTGTTCGGGATGGGAAGGAGTGGGACCACCTCGCTATGGTCATCAGGCATAAAGGGTTGTCACCTTGACGGGGTCAAGGCGACGAATTCATAGAGTCTGGAATCAGCTTGGTATTTGAATTGTTTTGAATGCGTCAACTTGGCATAACACCTTGATCGTAGATCAAAGTTATAGGGTCAAGCCGCACGAGCAATTAGTATCAGTTAGCTTAACGCATTACTGCGCTTCCACACCTGACCTATCAACGTCCTGGTCTTGAACGACTCTTTAGGGGGCTCAAGGCCCCGGCAGATCTCATCTTGAAACGAGTTTCCCGCTTAGATGCTTTCAGCGGTTATCTCTTCCACACTTAGCTACTCGGCAATGCCACTGGCGTGACAACCGATACACCAGAGGTGTGTCCACTCCGGTCCTCTCGTACTAGGAGCAGGCTTCCTCAAATCTGCAGCGCCCACGGAAGATAGGGACCAAACTGTCTCACGACGTTTTAAACCCAGCTCACGTACCTCTTTAAATGGCGAACAGCCATACCCTTGGGACCGGCTACAGCCCCAGGATGMGATGAGCCGACATCGAGGTGCCAAACMYCSCCGTCGATRTGAACTCTTGGGSGGKATMAGCCTGTTATCCCCRGAGTACCTTTTATCCGTTGAGCGATGGCCCTTCCATACAGAACCACCGGATCACTATGTCCTGCTTTCGYATCTGCTCGACTTGTCAGTCTCGCAGTTAAGCACGCTTATGCCATTGCACTATCGTCACGATGTCCGACCGTAACTAGCGTACCTTCGAACTCCTCCGTTACGCTTTGGGAGGAGACCGCCCCAGTCAAACTGCCTACCATGCACTGTCCCCGATCCAGATAATGGACCTAGGTTAGAACCTCAAACACACCAGGGTGGTATTTCAACGTTGGCTCCACAAGATCTAGCGACCCTGCTTCAAAGCCTCCCACCTATCCTACACAGATCTGTTCAAAGTCCAATACAAAGCTACAGTAAAGSTYCATGGGGTCTTTCCGTCTTTCCGCGGGGAGATTGCATCATCACAAACATTTCAACTTCGCTGAGTCTCAGGAGGAGACAGTGTGGCCATCGTTACGCCATTCGTGCAGGTCGGAACTTACCCGACAAGGAATTTCGCTACCTTAGGACCGTTATAGTTACGGCCGCCGTTTACTGGGACTTCAATCAAGAGCTTGCACCCCATCATTTAATCTTCCAGCACCGGRCAGGCGTCACACCCTATACGTCCACTTTCGTGTTTGCAGAGTGCTGTGTTTTTAATAAACAGTCGCAGCCACCGATTTTTTGCAACCCATTCATGCTCCGTTGTTCACTTCACACTAATAGGGCACACCTTCTTCCGAAGTTACGGTGTCAATTTGCCGAGTTCCTTCTCCTGAGTTCTCTCAAGCGCCTTAGAATACTCATCTCGCGCACCAGTGTCGGTTTGCGGTACGGTCGTGTATAGCTGAAGCTTAGTGGCTTTTCCTGGAACCTCGTTCAGTCACTTCACCAGCAAGCTGGCTCGATCATTGGCCTCGGTATATGACGGGCGGATTTGCCTACCCATCGCCTACTTCCAACTAAACCGGGATATCCAACACCCGGATGACCTATTAAGATCCGTCCCCACATCGCACTACACATCGGTACAGGAATATTGACCTGTTTCCCATCAGCTACGCATCTCTGCCTCGCCTTAGGGGCCGACTCACTCTACGCCGATGAACGTTGCGTAGAAAACCTTGCGCTTACGGCGAGGGGGCTTTTCACCCCCTTTAACGCTACTCATGTCAGCATTCGCACTTCTGATACCTCCAGCACGCTTTACAACGCACCTTCACAGGCTTACAGAACGCTCTCCTACCACTTGCAATAAATTGCAAATCCGCAGCTTCGGTAACTGGCTTAGCCCCGTTACATCTTCCGCGCAGGACGACTCGATCAGTGAGCTATTACGCTTTCTTTAAATGATGGCTGCTTCTAAGCCAACATCCTGACTGTTTTAGCCTTCCCACTTCGTTTCCCACTTAGCCAATTTTAGGGACCTTAGCTGGCGGTCTGGGTTGTTTCCCTCTTGAGTCCGGACGTTAGCACCCGGTGCTCTGTCTCCCAAGCTGTACTCGTCGGTATTCGGAGTTTGCCTTGGTTTGGTAAGTCGCCATGACCCCCTAGCCAAAACAGTGCTCTACCCCCGACGGTAATACTTGAGGCACTACCTAAATAGTTTTCGGAGAGAACCAGCTATTTCCAAGTTTGTTTAGCCTTTCACCCCTATCCACAGCTCATCCGCTAGTTTTGCAACACTAGTCGGTTCGGACCTCCAGTACCTGTTACGGCACCTTCATCCTGGCCATGGATAGATCACTTGGTTTCGGGTCTACACCCAGCGACTGATCGCCCTATTCGGACTCGATTTCTCTACGGCTTCCCTATTCGGTTAACCTTGCCACTGAATGTAAGTCGCTGACCCATTATACAAAAGGTACGCAGTCACCCCTTACGAGGCTCCTACTTTTTGTAAGCACGCGGTTTCAGGATCTATTTCACTCCCCTCCCGGGGTTCTTTTCGCCTTTCCCTCACGGTACTAGTTCACTATCGGTCGATGATGAGTATTTAGCCTTGGAGGATGGTCCCCCCATATTCAGACAGGATTTCTCGTGTCCCGCCCTACTTTTCGTTAGCTCAGTACCACACAGGTCTTTTCACGTACGGGGCTGTCACCCGCTATGGCCAGTCTTTCCAAACTGTTCCGTTAAGTCTTGTGCTATCACTAACAGGCTCTTCCGATTTCGCTCGCCACTACTTTCGGAATCTCGGTTGATGTCTTTTCCTCGAGCTACTGAGATGTTTCAGTTCACCCGGTTCGCCTCGCATGCCTATGTATTCAGCATGCGATACCTTTGCAGGTGGGTTTCCCCATTCGGAAATCTCCGGATCAAAGCTAATTTGCCAGCTCCCCGAAGCTTATCGCAGGCTATCACGTCCTTCGTCGCCTATCATCGCCAAGGCATCCACCACGTGCTCTTATTCACTTGACCCTATAACTTTGACGTTTCTTCACAGAAACCAAAATTAATCAAGGAATTGCCAGGTCTTTCACCTGGCGCGTTATGCCGTACTTCATACTTTCAAGTTTCCTCGAAATTGAAGTTCATATTTGACGCAATCAAAAATTCATGTCGCTGATGGCACGGTCCGCACTAAACCTTTACGAATGTGCGGTTTCCATCAGCAACGCTGATTCGACTCTATGAATTTTTAAAGAACAGCCGATTGATCGAGAGATCCCGATCAACAACAAAGATGCCTCTTGCAAAGCAGCTTTGGTGTTGAGTATAAGTATCGTGTTGCAGCCCGCGCAGGACCTGAAGATGTGGTGGAGGATGACGGGATCGAACCGACGACCCCCTGCTTGCAAAGCAGGTGCTCTCCCAGCTGAGCTAATCCCCCGGGTCCTCATATCTGACACCCTAGAGCATCATGGGCATCATGAGCATCGGAAGAATTTTGGTGGGTCTAGTTGGGCTCGAACCAACGACCCCCGCCTTATCAAGACGGTGCTCTAACCAGCTGAGCTACAGACCCATGTCGATGTTTCGACATCTTCCAACAACCGATAAGTGTGGGCGTTCAACTTGAACAGCTTTATTTCCAGAAAGGAGGTGATCCAGCCGCACCTTCCGATACGGCTACCTTGTTACGACTTCACCCCAGTCACGAACCCTGCCGTGGTAATCGCCCTCCTTGCGGTTAGGCTAACTACTTCTGGCAGAACCCGCTCCCATGGTGTGACGGGCGGTGTGTACAAGACCCGGGAACGTATTCACCGTGACATTCTGATCCACGATTACTAGCGATTCCGACTTCACGCAGTCGAGTTGCAGACTGCGATCCGGACTACGACTGGTTTTATGGGATTAGCTCCCCCTCGCGGGTTGGCAACCCTTTGTACCAGCCATTGTATGACGTGTGTAGCCCCACCTATAAGGGCCATGAGGACTTGACGTCATCCCCACCTTCCTCCGGTTTGTCACCGGCAGTCTCACTAGAGTGCCCAACTAAATGTAGCAACTAATGACAAGGGTTGCGCTCGTTGCGGGACTTAACCCAACATCTCACGACACGAGCTGACGACAGCCATGCAGCACCTGTGTTACGGTTCTCTTTCGAGCACTAAGCCATCTCTGGCAAATTCCGTACATGTCAAAGGTGGGTAAGGTTTTTCGCGTTGCATCGAATTAAACCACATCATCCACCGCTTGTGCGGGTCCCCGTCAATTCCTTTGAGTTTCAACCTTGCGGCCGTACTCCCCAGGCGGTCAACTTCACGCGTTAGCTTCGTTACTGAGTCAGTGAAGACCCAACAACCAGTTGACATCGTTTAGGGCGTGGACTACCAGGGTATCTAATCCTGTTTGCTCCCCACGCTTTCGTGCATGAGCGTCAGTACAGGTCCAGGGGATTGCCTTCGCCATCGGTGTTCCTCCGCATATCTACGCATTTCACTGCTACACGCGGAATTCCATCCCCCTCTACCGTACTCTAGCTATGCAGTCACAGATGCAGTTCCCAGGTTGAGCCCGGGGATTTCACAACTGTCTTACATAACCGCCTGCGCACGCTTTACGCCCAGTAATTCCGATTAACGCTTGCACCCTACGTATTACCGCGGCTGCTGGCACGTAGTTAGCCGGTGCTTATTCTTACGGTACCGTCATGAGCTCTCTTTATTAGAAAGAACCTTTTCGTTCCGTACAAAAGCAGTTTACAACCCGAAGGCCTTCATCCTGCACGCGGCATGGCTGGATCAGGCTTGCGCCCATTGTCCAAAATTCCCCACTGCTGCCTCCCGTAGGAGTCTGGGCCGTGTCTCAGTCCCAGTGTGGCTGGTCGTCCTCTCAGACCAGCTACAGATCGAAGGCTTGGTGAGCCTTTACCCCACCAACTACCTAATCTGCCATCGGCCGCTCCATTCGCGCAAGGTCTTGCGATCCCCTGCTTTCATCCGTAGATCGTATGCGGTATTAGCACAGCTTTCGCTGCGTTATCCCCCACGATTGGGCACGTTCCGATGTATTACTCACCCGTTCGCCACTCGCCGCCAGGATTGCTCCCGCGCTGCCGTTCGACTTGCATGTGTAAGGCATGCCGCCAGCGTTCAATCTGAGCCAGGATCAAACTCTATAGTTCGATCTTGATTTTGCGTCCAACCTCGCGGTCAGACAAAACTCACAAAAACGGAATTGAAGTGAACTTCACTTCTATTCTCATGAGCGTTTAAAGTCTTGAAGACTTTGTTCCGAAGAACTTAGCCATTCGCCTCAAACGCCCACGCTTATCGGCTGTATATTTTTAACGATCACCGCAACACAATTTCTTGTCTTGCTTCGCTTCGCTGCGATCAGCGGAGCCTTCTATTATGACACGGTTTTTTAAGAACCGGCAAACTTTTTTCGCTTTCTTTCGCTTTCCACATTCGCTTCACYAAGAAGCAACTGCAGTCTGCGTTTTCTGCGGAGCCTTCGATTATGACTCAGTTTTTTTAACTTCGTCAAGACCGCAGCCTTTTTTTCTCCCCCCCCACCGTCTGCTTCGATCACCGCGCCTCCCAAGAGAAGCACCGCGCCGTCGTTTTCAGCGGAGCCTTCGATTATGGCACAGCTTTTTATCGTTGCGCCAGCCTCGAGGGCTTTTTTCTTCTCTGCCGTTTGCCTCGATGACTTCGCCTCCTAGAGGAGGATGAAGCACCGAGTCACCTCAGCAGAGCCATCAATTATGGCACGGTTTCCAGGGTTTTCCCGCCCCCTCTCCCACTTTTGTGCGGAGCGCACCTACTGCCTTGCCGTGCGGGTGTTGGCGGGCAAGGCCTGGGGCCAGCTGGTGCGGAAGGGATTGATGTCCAGCCCGCCGCGCCGCGTGTAGCGCGCATAGACCGCCAGCTGGGTCGGCTGGCAGCGCTTCCAGATGTCCGTGAAGATGCGCTCGGCGCAGGGCTCGTGGAATTCGTTGTGGTTGCGGAAGCTCACTATATAGGCGAGCAATCCGGCCTGTTCGATCGGCGGGCCGTTGTAGCGGATCTGCACGCTGCCCCAGTCGGGCTGGCCGGTCACCAGGCAATTGCTCTTGAGCAGGCGGCTGCTCAAGGTCTCGGTGACCGGCGGCTGCGTCAGGTCGCTGGACAGCAGCTCGGGGGCCGGCTGGTAGTGCGTGCACTCGATGTCCAGGCGATCGAGATCGAGGCCATCGACCTCGCGAACCGACTCGAGCTCGAATGCTTCGGGCGCCAGCAGCCTGACGCCAATGCCCGCCGAGCGGTCGCTGCCGCGCCACAAGGCCTCGCCGAGGTCGGTGCGCAGGCGCTCCCGCACCGCCTGCGCATCCGTGAACACGGTGCTGTTGAAGCTGTTCAGATAAAGCTTGAAGGATTTGCTCTCGATGATGTTGGGCGTTTCGCAGGGAATCGTGAAGTGCCCGATCACCACTTGCGGCTTGCCGCGCGGATTGAGCCAGCTCAGCTCGAAGGCCGTCCAGAGGTCGGCGCCAAAAAAGGGCAGCCGGTCGCTCGCGATGCCCATCGCTTCGCGCTGCGTCTTGCGCGGGATCGGGAACAGAAGGCTGGCGTCGTACTGGTCGACGTAGGCGGATGCACGGCCCAGCTGCGACTGCTCCGGGGTGTTGTCTAGACTCATGGACGGCTCTGCGCGTGGTCGAGAAAAGGAAGGATGTGTTGCATGAGAAGGTCGACCACCGGCGGCGGCAGGTCGTGGCCCATCCCCGGGATCGAGACGAAGCGGGCACCGGGAATGCGCTGCGCCGAGTCCCGGCCGCAGGCGATCGGCACCAGCGCGTCGGCCTCGCCATGCAGCACCAAGGCCGGACTGGCGATGCGTAGCAGCATCTCGGC
This sequence comes from Variovorax sp. P4_D9, assembly GCF_056401695.1. Classification (NCBI taxonomy): domain Bacteria; kingdom Pseudomonadati; phylum Pseudomonadota; class Betaproteobacteria; order Burkholderiales; family Comamonadaceae; genus Variovorax; species Variovorax sp. P4_D9. The sequence goes on along the minus strand of NZ_JBFUIU010000148.1, from coordinate 6,064 downwards.
ACGGTCGCTGTCGGCGACGATCGCGAGCATCTGCCGCACCACGCCGGCCGGCCGATAGGCGCGGCGCATGGCTCGCCGGATGCGATCGGCGACCACCTCGTCGTCCTGCGCATAGGCCGGGCTCTGGATCCGCCGCGCCATGCTCAGGCCGTGCGCCACTAGCGCCGCTTCGGTCCGGCTGGGCGGGCGCCGCAGCAGGGCGGCCGCGACGTCGGGACGCGGGCCCGGTAGCTTGCGGGCACCGCTCGAACTCATGATGCTCACCAGGCTGGCCGTGCGCAGAGGTGCACTGGCCGCGAGGCGCTGGGCAATCATGCCACCCATCGATGCGCCGACCACATGGGCCCGGGCGATGCCCAGTGCGTCGAGCACGCCGAGCGAGTCGTTCGCCATGTCCTGCAGGCTGTACGCGGAACGCACCGGCAGGCCGATGCGCTGGCGCACGCTCTGCCAGAGCAGGTTGCCGACACCGGCCTGGTCGAAGCCCTGGCTCAAGCCGATGTCGCGGTTGTCATGGCGCACGACCCGGAACCCCGCATCGACCAGCGCTTGGACGAAATCGTCGGGCCAGCCGATCAGCTGCATGCCGAGTCCCATGACCAGCAGCGCCACCGGCCGCCCTTCCCCGCCGCTGTCCTCGACCTCGATTTCGATCCCGTTGGCTGTGATCTTCATGGCGGCTGTGTCAGATGAATTCGCGCTCGCGCAGCCACTTGGTCGCGACCCATTTTTCGCCGATCAGCACCGGCGCGCCGCCGTGCAGGGTGCGGGTCGAAGGGTCGGGCCGGTCATAGCTGAAGAAGACGCCGGTGCCGCGCTTGGGCGCGACCTCGAGGCCGACGTCGGGGAAGGTCGTGGCACCGCCCTGTTCGGGCTCGTGCAAGTACATGACCAGCGTCGCCACGCGCTGGCCGCCCCGGCGCAGGATGGTCGGCGTGCCGGGCTCGCCGGGATCGAAGTAGTCGTAGTGCGGGCGATACTGGGCACCTGGTGAATAGCGCAGCACCTGGAGGCCCTCGCCGAATTCCACCGGCCATCGAAGCAGCGTCGAGATACGCTGCTCGAGCCGGGCGACGAGGGGGTTCTCGCCGCGCTCGAAGAACATGCCGTCGCTGGTTCGATCGACATTGAGCGCTTCGCCACCGGTCTTCGTCTCGACCGTGAGCGATCGCGCGAGGCGCTCGCGCGCAGTGACGATCAGGGCCTCGCATTCCTCATCGGACAGCAGGTCGCCGAAGACGATGACCCGCGGATGGCGCATCGTCTGCAGCACCTGCACACGGCGATCGCCGGCGTCGACATAGAGCGGGGAGGCCGACAGATCGGGGCCCGGCAGGCCCAAATGCGAAGGATCCGCGGCGGGCACGACCGCACCCTGCACCTCGATGCCCTGCAAGGCGACATCGGCGACGTCATCATGCCAGCCGGCAGCGCGCATCGAAGCGCGCAGGCTCGGCAACGAATGACCGGCCGCGAGCTGGACCGCGACCCACTCGCGCAGTTCGGGACTGATGGCCTGGCCGATCATGCGGGCCTCCGCCGAAACACCATCCGATCGGACTTCGACGCCGCGGCGTCGAAGGCGTAGCCCTCGAGATCGAAACTTTCCAGCGCCTTGGGCGTAGCGGCCTTGTGCAGCACGGCCCAGCGCGCCATCAGGCCGCGCGCCCGCTTGGCGAAGAAACTGATGATCTTGTAGCGTCCGGGATCGGCCTTGGCGCCCGTCCCGGCCTTCCATTCCTCGAACACGCACTCGACCACGCGGGCCTTGAGCACGTGCCGGTCGACCGACTTGAAGTACTCCTGGGAGGCCAGGTTGATGACCACCGGCGTGCGGTCGGCGGCCAGCCGCTCGTTGAGGTGCGCGGCGATGCGCGGGCCCCAGAAGGCGTAGAGGTCCCTGCCGTGGCGGTTCTCGAGCTGCGTGCCCATCTCGAGCCGGTAGGGCTGCAGCAGGTCGAGCGGGCGCAGCACGCCATAGAGGCCGCTCAGGATGCAGATGTGGTTCTGCGCCCAGGCCAGTTGCCTGGCGTCGAGGGATTTGGCGTTGAGCCCGCCGTAGACGTCGCCGTCGAAAGCCAGCGCAGCCTGCTTGGCATTCTTGGCGCTGCCCTTCGACGCCCAGGCCGCGTAGCGCGCCACGTTGAGCGCCGACAGCTTGTCCGACAGGTGCATGAGTTCGGCGATCTGCTGCGGCGATTTCTCGCGCAGGATCCGGATCAGCTCGGCTGCGGGGCTCTTCGGGCCTTCGAAGCGGGCTTGCGTGGCAGGCAGCGTCTCGAGCACTGGCGTGTCGTAGTCGAGTGATTTGGCAGGGGAAAGCAGGAACAGCATGCTCGAATTATCGACCGCCCGCGGCAAAGTCTCGGCCCGGTATAGAGTGCGCCTGCATTCCCAACCCCATTCGTCTGGAGACCCGCGATGAAGGCTAACTTCCTGTTTCGAACCGCTGCATTCGTGCTGGCGGCCAGTTGTGCCGCCACGGCGTTCTGGAGCCCGACCGCCGCCAATGCCGCGGCGCCGCTCGCCAAGGAACCGGCGCCTGGCTTCTATCGCGTGATGGTCGGCGATTTCCAGGTCACGGCGCTGTCGGACGGCACCGTCGCGCTGCCGGTGGACCAAATCCTGACGCGCACCGCCCCGGCCCAGGTGAAGAAGATCCTGGCCCGCTCCTACCTGCAGAGCCCTCTGGAAACCTCCGTGAACGGTTACCTGATCAACACCGGCAGCAAGCTGGTGCTGGTGGACGCTGGTGCCGCGGGCCTGTTCGGGCCCACCCTGGGCAAGCTGGTGGCCAACCTGAAGGCGGCCGGCTACCAGCGCGAGCAGGTCGACGAGGTCTACATCACCCACCTCCACCCGGACCACGTCGGCGGCCTGATGGCGGGCGACAAGCCCGCCTTCCCCAATGCGACTGTGCGCGCCGACCAGCACGATGCCGACTTTTGGCTCAGCCAGGCCAACCTGGACAAGGCGCCGGCCGACGCCAAGGGCTCCTTCCAGGGCGCGATGGCATCGCTGAATCCGTACATCGCGGCCGGCAGGTTCAAGCCCTTCGACGGCGACACCGAACTGATGCCCGGCATCCGGGCCCAGGCCGCCCGCGGCCATACGGCTGGGCACAGCCTCTTCATCGCCGAGAGCAAGGGCCAGAAGATCGTCTTCTGGGGCGACCTGATGCACGTGGCGGCGGTCCAATTCGAGAACCCCTCGGTCACGATCCAGTTCGACACCGATCCCAAGGCCGCTGCGGCGCAACGCCGCAAAGCCTACGCCGATGCCGCCCGGCACGGCTACCTGGTCGCCGGAGCGCACCTGCCCTTCCCCGGCATCGGCCGCGTGCGGGCCCAGGGCTCGGGCTATGTCTGGCTGCCGGTGAACTATGCGCCGCCGCAGTGAGCACGGCCTTTCCGCAGTCGAATAAAATCCCCCGACCTTCACCCCCCACAAGCGGCATCCTGCGGGATGCCGTTCGTCTTTTGCAACGCCATGAGCGACACACTGCCCCAACCCGGCCTCGAGAGCCTTTCCAAGTCCTTCGAACCCATTGCCATCGAGGCGAACTGGGGGCCCGAATGGGAGCGACGCGGCTACGCCGTCGCGGGCTACCGCGGCACGCAGGAACCCAAGGAAGGCGCCCCTTCGTTCGCGATCCAGCTGCCGCCGCCCAACGTGACCGGCACGCTGCACATGGGCCACGCGTTCAACCAAACCATCATGGACAGCCTGGCGCGCTACCACCGCATGGCCGGCGACAACACGCTGTGGCTGCCGGGCACCGACCATGCGGGCATCGCGACCCAGATCGTGGTCGAGCGCCAGTTGCAGGAGCAGAAGCTCAGCCGCCACGACCTGGGCCGCAAGAACTTCGTCGCCCGGGTCTGGGAATGGAAGAAGCAGTCGGGCAACACCATCACCGAGCAGATGCGCCGCATGGGCGACACGGTCGACTGGAGCCGCGAATACTTCACGATGGACGAGGACCTGTCGAAGGTCGTCACGCAAACCTTCGTCCAGCTGTATGAGGAAGGCCTGATCTACCGCGGCAAGCGGCTGGTCAACTGGGACCCGGTGCTGAAGACCGCGGTCAGCGACCTCGAAGTCGAGAGCGAGGAGGAAGACGGCTTCCTGTGGCACATCGCCTATCCACTGGAAGACGGCTCGGGCACGCTCACGGTCGCGACCACGCGGCCCGAGACCATGCTGGGCGATACGGCCGTGATGGTCCACCCGGAAGACGACCGCTACAAGCACCTGATCGGCCAGCGCGTCCGGCTGCCGCTGGTCGACCGGCTGATCCCGGTGATCGCCGACGCCTACGTCGACAAGGAATTCGGCACCGGCGTGGTCAAGGTCACGCCGGCGCACGACCCGAACGACTATGCTGTGGGACTGCGCCACAACCTGCCGAGCATCGGCGTGCTGACGCTCGACGCGACGATCAACGACAACGCCCCCGAGAAGTACCGCGGGCTCGATCGCTTCGTGGCGCGCAAGGCGGTGGTGGCCGATCTCGAGGCGCTGGGCCTCTTGGTCGAGACCCGGAAGCACAAGCTGATGGTGCCGCGCTGCGCCCGCACCGGCGCGGTGGTCGAGCCGATGCTGACCGACCAGTGGTTCGTCGCCATGACCAAGCCCGACGCCAACGGCCAGTCGATCGCGCAGAAGGCGATCGACGCGGTGCGCTCGGGCGAAGTCAGCTTCGTGCCCGAGAACTGGGTTAACACCTACAACCACTGGATGGAGAACATCCAGGACTGGACCATCTCGCGCCAGCTCTGGTGGGGCCACCAGATCCCGGCCTGGTACGACGCCGACGGCAAGGTCTACGTCGCGCGCAGCGAGGAAGAAGCCCAGGCCCAGGCGCCCGGCAAGACGCTCACGCGCGACGAGGACGTGCTCGACACCTGGTATTCGTCGGCGCTGATTCCGTTCTCGTCGCTGGGCTGGCCCGCGAAGACCGAGGACCTCGACTTCTACCTGCCATCGACCGTGCTGGTCACGGGCTACGACATCATCTTCTTCTGGGTCGCCCGGATGATCATGATGACCAAGCACTTCACCGGCAAGGTGCCGTTCAGGCACGTCTACATCCACGGCCTGGTGCGTGACTCGCACGGCAAGAAGATGAGCAAGTCCGAAGGCAACGTGCTCGACCCGGTCGACCTGATCGACGGCATCTCGCTGCCCGAACTGCTAGACAAGCGCACCCAGGGCCTGCGCAAACCCGAGACCGCGCCCGCCGTGCGCAAGAACACGCAGAAGGAGTTCCCGGACGGCATTCCGRCCTTCGGCGCCGACGCGCTGCGCTTCACCTTCGCCTCGCTGGCCTCGCTGGGCCGCAGCATCAACTTCGACGCCAAGCGCTGCGAGGGTTACCGCAACTTCTGCAACAAGCTCTGGAACGCGACCCGCTTCGTGCTGATGAACTGCGAAGGCCAGGACTGCGGCCTGCGCGAGCACACCAAGGAAGAATGCGCGGTCGGCGGCCCGGCCCACGGCTACCTGAAGTTCAGCCAGGCCGATCGCTGGATCAGCTCGCAGTTGCAGCGCGTCGAAGCCGAAGTGACCAAGGGCTTCGAAGAATACCGGCTCGACAACGTCGCCAACGCGATCTACCAGTTCGCCTGGGACGAGTTCTGCGACTGGTACCTCGAGATCGCCAAGGTCCAGATCCAGCAAGGCGACGATGCCCAAAAGCGTGCCACGCGCCGCACGCTGATCCGCACCCTCGAGACCCTGCTGCGCCTGGCGCACCCGGTGATCCCGTTCATTACCGAAGCGCTCTGGCAGAAGGTGGCGCCGGTCGCCGGCCGCGCGGGCGAGTCGGTCATGATCGCCGCCTACCCGAAGAGCCAGCCCGAGAAGATCGACGAAGCCGCAGAGGCCCACGTGGCCAGGCTCAAATCGCTGGTCGACGCCTGCCGCACGCTGCGCGGCGAAATGAACGTCTCGCCCGCCACCCGCATGCCGCTCTACGCAGTGGCCGACGATGCCGCGAGCAGCGCTTTCCTGCGGGATGCGGCGCCGGTGCTTCAGACGCTGGCCAAGCTCAAGGAAGTGA
>NZ_JBFUIU010000147.1:0-14894 GCF_056401695.1 Variovorax sp. P4_D9 | reverse complement strand
CCGCGTCCACCGTCATGGTGGCCTGCACGTGCTGCTGCCCGTCCTGGCCGGTCCATGTGCCCAGCTTGAGGGAGCCCGAGGCACTGAGGGCAGCGCCCTTGCCCAGCGCCCGCAGGACCTCCTGCGCCGTGGTGCCGAAGGCGAACAGCGAGACAAAGGTGCTGGCCTCGCCGTCGTGCAAGAGCAGCTTCGCCAGGACGTAGGCCTTGCCGCTCGGGCCAGTGCGACGCTCGGGGTCGGCAGTCAGCTTGCCGGTGATGAGGGCTGCGATGGTCATGGTGGCGACGAGAGTAGGGAGGCCTGGGGAGGGCTTTCCCATTTCCACGGTATCGCGCACACACGCGTGCGATACCTCTCATATAGGAAAGACCTCCCCAGGCCTCCCCAAAGTCCGTTTGAACGTTCAGCCACGGTGATCTCCGTAGCGTTGCCAGCCGCTCGGCGGTTCCTGTCGCGTTCGCTCCTCAGAGGTCAACGAGATACCGCGATAGACCATCACGCCGTTGCTTTTCGTCTTGCCAATCCCTGAGACCGAGGCGAGGCGTTCGGCCCAGCTCGCCATCGACGGAACGCTTTCACCCCGAGCCTTCTTCCAGTCGGCATAGGACCGATAGAGCGGCGTCGCCTTCTCCTGATCAATGCGCCGGCAGCACTCGGCCATCCACTGGGATATGTCATCGAAGTCATCGAAGTACTCGACGCTGTTGTCGATCACGGAGGCTGGAACCGCAAGACCCGATGCATACCACTGTCGTGCGCCCTCGACGGCCCATGCGAGGATTCCGGGGCCTTCCGCTTGAAGCTTCGGCAGCAGGTCCCGATCCATCTGGTCGCCGGCAAAGGTGGCGAGGAAGGGCACCAGCAGCACGCGCCGCCGCATGGCCGGGTCGCCGCCGTGCAGGCGCGGGCGGAAGTTGCCCGCCAGGACGTGCTTGTGCGTGAGCGCGAACTCGAAGCTGTCCTGGCGCATGCGGCGTGCGCGCTGGGTGGTCTCGCCGGTCAGCTCCTTGATCTTCGATTCGGCTAGGTGCTGGTTCTGTTCCAGCTCGCTCGACACCGAGAGCCGCACGCCGCGCAGGTCCGCGATCTCGGTCGAGTGTGCTTCCTGCCCCTGCTGCCGGGACATCAGCACCGAGGCCGGTTGTCGGATCGCATAGCTGCCGCTAAGCCATCGGATGAGGGCGAGGAAGACGCTCTTGCCGTTGGCCCCGAGGCCGTAGAGGAACCACATGACCTGTTCGCGCACGCTGCCGGAGAGCCAATACCCGACCGCGCGCTGCATGTGCGCGATGAGGTCCAGGTCGGGCGTCCCATCCTGCAGCACGAACACCTCTTCGAGAAACCGCATCCAGCGCGGGCACTGGTCAACGTAGCCCATGGGCGCGGCAGTGCACATGGTCATGTAGTCCAACTCGCTGCGCCTGCGCATACGGCCCGTGCGCAGGTCCACCACGCCCCCAGGCGTGTTGACCAATAGCGGGTCGGCGTCCCATGCTGACGAGGCAATACGCAGGCGCGGATCGGTCCTCGCCAGTTGTGCGATGGCGCTGACGGTCTTTGCAGTTGCGAGGCGACGGCGCTGGTCGGGCAGCAGCGCGCCGGCATCGCGAGCGACCTGCCGGGCAATGGCGAAGTGCTCCAGCATCTCGTCGTATCGCCACTGCTGGCCGTCATAGTGCATCCACTGCAAGCCAGGTGACCAACGCAGCATGGGCAGCGCACGCGCCGCCATTGCAGTCGCGAGTTCGTCCTCGGTGCTGCCCAGTGGTGCATAGTCTGTGGGCACATCGTTGATCGGGACTACCACCGCACACTCGGAGGTGTTGYCGTTGAGGCCGCGCTGCTCGACCGCCGGTTCCGGCGTCGAATCGGCGGTGGGCCTGTGCCCGATCTGTAGATCGAAGCGAGCCTCCGGGCTGGATGCCTCCTTTGTGGTCGCCGTCATTTGTGCAGGCTCCAATAGATCGCGTTCGTGCGACTGGCCGCGTCCATCAATCGCGTGATGTCCGCATCGGCGAGGCCCTCACGGTGGTGCAAGTGGATGCGCAGGGCAGTGGTCAGGACCAGCAGCGCTTCATCGCGCAAGACGTGCAGCGCGTCTGCCGCGCTGAATGGCAACGGCTTACGATGCCGCCCAATCAGCCGGCCCTCTGCGAGCGGAAAGGGTGAGCGGCGGCGGCGGCGGAACATCTGCAGCGTCCTAGTCTTTGTTGCGCATGGACTCGCCAAGGCTCACCAGCGCAAGTCCGGCGCGGCGCGCTTCCTCTCCGGCCGCGCGCAACTCGTCAGCCGTCGCCTCGGGGTCGATGAACGAGGGGTCGTAGGCGCGAAAAAGGACGGCCCTGGCGAGCGCGATCACCACGGGCAGCGGCGGCGCATGCTGCGCGTCAGGCTGTGCGGCAAGCCATCGCTGTGCAATGGTCATGGGATCGATCTCGGGGTCCGGGCTGTGCTCCATCACGTGGTGCAGCTCCGCGAGAATCCGCTCGGGCTCGGCAGGTCGCCCATGCGCGGCGAGCATGCGGCGCGCGGCCACATTGAGGACCAGGACTGCATCTCCATCCTGGCAGTCGTCGGCGAGCGCAAGCGCGACGGCTGTCGCCGAGGGCCATTCGCCGAGCGCAAAGAGGACCTTGCGAACCGCTGCCTTATCAACTTCCGACGTATCGATGATCTCGTGCAATTGGTGGTCGTGCATGGTGCGTTCGTTCATGGTCAGTCTCCGGTGGTGGTGGTGGGGAAGGACTTCGTTTTCGTCATCGCCGTCAATGCTGGCGGGCGCGTTGCGTGCGCAGGCGCTGGGCGATCCCCCTTGAGCTGCCGCGCCAGGTTGAAGGCGGCTGATGCGGCGGAAGCCTGGGCGCGTCGGAGCTGGCGCTCACGGCGGCCGAGTCGCACCGATGGCGGGTTTGTCGTACGATTCGCGGGTCGCTGGGTGTTCATGGGAACTCCTGTTCGATGCCCGCTGACTACGGGCGTGATTGACTTCCAGACTTCAGGGGGGCCGGCCGCAAAAGCCGGCCCTTCTTGTTTTTCACCGGGACGCAGTTCTCCCTTCGCGCTCTGCATTGGCGCGGAGTTCAATCGATCGGTGGTGGTGGCGTGTGGGCGCCGGCCCAGAGGCCGCGACGGATCAGGGCGGGCCGGTCTCGGTGGTCATGCAGCAGCCCGCTCCGGTTGAGCGATCCCGTGGGCCTCGGCCTGCCCGCGTAGGTATGCACGCACCTGCCATGCGACCCAGCGGTTGTCACGGTCACCGGGCGTGATCGGCATCGGGAAGCTGCCAGCGAGCACCTTGCGGCGCAACGTGGACTTGCTGTCCCCGGTCAGGACCAGCACGGTTGCGGTGGTCAGCAGCGCATCGTCCACATAGATCAATTCCAGCGGCTGGATGCGGTCCCCCTTCGTCCAGCGCGGACCTCCAGGGGTCCGGACGGGGACCTTCTTGATGCCGGCGGCGGGTACGGAGTGGGCTGCGGTGTTCATGGCCGAAATGGTCCCGCATGAGTCCCTTTGACACCAGACCCTCTGCTGAGCACAAGGCTCCGTCTGCCGAGCAGGAGGCTCCGTCTGCCGAGCAGGCCGGAGATTATTTTTCGAAGCGTTCCGGGCGCTCGGCTTTCCACTTCGAGGCGTAGTCCTGAATGGTGCTGGTCTTCAGCGGCACCAAGCGCGCAGCCACACAGGCTTCGGCCAACGCGGCCATCGTCATGCCCGGCTGGTGGTGGGCATCGAAGAACGCGAACACGTCAGCGCGGGCTTGCCGGCTTTCCTTGTGCAGGCCATCAGCCCCAAGCCGGGCCTGACTTCGRCGCGCATGGGTCAGCGCATCGTCCTGGCTGCGCTCCAGCATTCCTGGCAGCTCATCAACGATGTCCATTCGCTGGGCTGCCAGAACCTGCACGACGTGCTCTGCACCCACGACCTTCCGGGCTGCTTCGCAGAGGGCCGCCAGGGGGTCGCCACCATGCGCGTCAAGCAGCTTGACCACAAGGTCCTCGGCCAGCTCACGTTGGCGGTGGCCCCAGGCAATCAATGCCTCGTCTTCGGGCCTCACGTTGCAGCCCCGATGCGCACCACCTTCTGCAGCTTGGCCCTCGGCTTCGGCTTCGTGAGTCCTTCGAGGTAGTTGCCCCATACCGTCATCGCGGCCTTGCGCTGCTTGTCCCAGGTCGCGCGGTCGTAGGCGCTTCCAAGTGGCCCAGGCTTGCCATGGCCCAGCAGCTCCTCCAGCACGGCCTCAGGGATGTCGTGGTGCTCGGCCAGGACGGTGCGTGCCATGGCGCGGAACCCGTGCGCGGTCATCTGATCCTTGTAGCCAAGCCGCTGCAGGGCGGCATTCACGGTGCCGTCACTCATGGGACGCTCACCCGTGCGCGCCGAAGGGAAGACATAGACGCCAGAGCCGGTCAGGTGTTCCAGCCTTTGCAGGCATTCCACCGCCTGGGAGCTGAGGGGGACGATGTGGGGCTTGCCCTGCACCTTGGCGCGCAGGCTGCGCTTCATCTCAAGGCTGGGAATCGTGATGGTCTGCGCATCGAGGTCAACCCAGGTCCACCGCAGGGCCCGCAGATTGCCTGGGCGTTGGAACAGGAGCGCAGACAGCCACAGGGCCTCCCGAGTGATGGCCGTACCGCTGTAGGAGTGGATAGCGCGCAGCAGGCCGGGCAATTCGTCCACCGAGGTGACGGCAGCGTAGTTGCGCTGGATCGGTGTCCTGATCGCGCCGCGCAGGTCGCCGGAGATGTCCCGCTCGGCGCGTCCGGTCTGCACGGCATAGCGCAGGACCTGCCCGGCGTACTGGCGCAGGCTGGTGGCTGTCTCATGGCGGCCCAGCTTGTCGATGGCCATGAGCGGCGCGAGCAGCACAGGGGCCGTGATGTCAGCCACCGGCAGGCGTCCGATCTTCGGGAACAGATGGTTGGCCTGCATAGCGAGCCACTTCTCCCGGTGGGCTTCCTGCCAGTCGAGGGGGTTGCGCTCATGCAGCTCGCGGGCGACCAGCTCATAGGTGTTCGCGGCACGGGTGGCTGCCGTCATCCGATCGAGCTTCCGCTGGCGCACAGGGTCCTGCTGTTGCGCGAGCATCTTGCGGGCCTCTACGCGCTTCTCGCGCGCGTCGGTCAGTGAGACCTCGGGGAAGGCACCGAGCGCCAGCGTGCGCTCCTTTCCCTCAGGTGACTGGTACTTGAGCCGCCAGAGCTTGCTGCCGGTGGGGTTGCATTGCAGGTACAGACCCTGGCCGTCATAGACCTTGCGGACGGCGGGTTTTCCCGTGGCCGGGTCGGTTGCCTTGGTGTTGCGACATACCGCGTCGGTCAGCGGGCGGATCAGCTTTGCCATTTCATTGCCTTCTTTGGATTCCCTTTTCAGGAAGTTTTGGGACCCTCAGGAAGCAAAAACCGGGAAAAGCCCCCATCTGTACCCCCATTCTGGTGAATTTCCATGGATCAGCATGGATCATCATGGACAGGCAGATTTTAGCTTTCCCCAATGAAAAAGGCCGCTTTTGGCGGCCTGTGGTCTGCAATGGTTTGGTGATCTGGAGCGGGTGAAGGGAATCGAACCCTCGTATGAAGCTTGGGAAGCTGCCGTTCTACCATTGAACTACACCCGCATTTTGCAACCCGTTGATCTGCAACGAGTTTTCGACCCCATCGTAAGTTTCGGCTGCAAGTTCTCGGGAAAAACCACGCTGACCCTACCCRTCAAGCGCATGCCTGCGTCCCTACGACAGCCTGGAGTATATAGGTCCATGTTCTTTCTATGTCCGCGCCACCAAGCTTGATCCATCGTGAGGCCCAGCACCCCCACCTCGCGAGTGACCTGCAGCCCGCGCGGGGCTGATAGGCGCAGCTATCCAGGCCATCTGTTCTATCGTTGCTTCTTCCTGCGATAAGGTTAGGCTGGTCTCGCTGTATGCGGCTGCCCTCTCTCCGTGGCTCTCGGTCCCCGCCGCATCGCCTCCGTAACAGGCTCACAGCATTAGGCCCGCCCAGCGCGGGCCTTTTTCGCCACGCATGCCACGCGAGATTCGCGTAAATCTTGCAGCAAATTTGTTTCGCAGAGAACGCGTTCTGCTGTGCGGTCACGGGACCCACATCGCCTTCACCCGGGCACGCCAATTGCACGAAGCGCAGGCGAGTCTTCATGGGAGAAGCAAACCATGCAATGGACAGAGTGCTACCAGAGAGTGCAGTTGCTGCGCCCGAAGTCGGCGAAGCTTGCCGCACGAATGCTCAGGAAGGATCGACTTGTTCCATCCAACTGGGCTTTTTGCCTGGACCTGGCGCTCACATCCCGCGCCAAAGGAGCGGGGCCCATCACACAGACGGATCGACAGGTCATTGCCGCCAACCAACGCGCATTTTCGCCCGGTCCGCCAGAACAGCTCGATGAAGATCAACGGCAAGCCTCGGAGTTCGCCGCGTCCATCCGAGCCTTGTCTGTCGAGGCCCCGGCCCGAAGAGAAAGGCCTCAACGCAGCACGGGCCCTGCTGCTCACCAGGAGTTCATTTGGGACCCGCGAACGCCCACGCCGGAGGAAAGATGGCTTCTTGCGTTCTCGAATGAATTTGGTCGGCTTGCACATGGTCGAATCGATGCCGACGACATCGCCAAATGCGCGAACGAGGCGCTGAAGGCGAATGGGCACCGCAATCCAGTGGCCGTTGCTGGCGAATGGGTCATCGCGACACGCGAGGGACGCCTTGCGGCTGGCAGCCTCACCGCCGGCAGGTGAGCCGTTCACCCCAACAACGCCGCGCGGCTCGGCGTCGTTCGGGCGGYGGCCTACAATCGAGGCCATGGTCTTCCCGGTCCGCAATCGAATCGACAGCCGTGCAGCGTCCGCCTTCGCAACAGGGCTTCGCACGCTGGCGCGGGGCCGCCAAGCGACGCCGCCTGGACTGCGCGAGTCCGTCGCAGACTCCTCGGCCCGGCGATCCTCCTTGTCCCCCTTCTAGCGCAACCATCGATCGCCGGGCGCCTGTCCCGCGCAGTAGCAACCGCCGCCGATCTCGGCCGGCCGCATTTCGACTGGAGTGCTTCATGCATGAAAAGAACCACGGCGAGCGCACGCTCACCGAACTCGACCACGTTCGCCTCAGCAAACTGATCGACGGCCAATCCCTGCCCGCGCTGGCGGATCTGCTGGACACCACCGACGTGGTGGGCTCGCGGGAGATCGCGCCCGACGTCATCACGATGAATTCGCAGTTCTCGATCATCGACGCCGCTTCGGGGCGGCGCCAGCAACTGACGCTCTGCTACCCGCGCGACGCCGCGCCCAGCGCCGGATTCGTCTCGGTGCTGTCTCCGGTCGGGACGGGCCTGCTGGGACTGCGGGCCGGTGCCACAGCGAAATGGCAGATGCCCGGCGGCGACGAGGGGGGCGCCCGGGTCGCCGAGATCCTCTTCCAGCCAGAGGCCCACGGCGACTACACGGCCTGAGCGGTCGCGCCCGGCATTGGAAGCGCGGAGTTACAGTGCTCGGACTTGGGCCAGACTCTCTGCGAGGAACATCAATGCAAGGACGGGCGTTCGCGCGTACCGCGAGATCCGGATGAAGGCAACTGACATCGAACCCGCGTGGAACGGGGTCGCGAAATTCCTGCACTGGCTGATCGCGCTGCTGATCTTCGCCCAGTTCGCGCTCGGCTGGCTGGCCGCGAGCTGGCGGCTGTCGCCGACCAAGCTCGAGCTCTTCGTTTGGCACAAGTCCCTCGGCATTCTGGTTTTGATCCTCGTGGTCCTGCGCCTCGCATGGCGGCTGACGACCGCTGCGCCGCCGCTTCCTGCCAGCATGCCGGCCTGGGAGCGGACAGCGGCACGCACGAGCCACGTGCTGCTCTACGTCGTGATGCTCGGCATGCCGCTCAGCGGCTGGATCATCAATTCCGCTTCGGGCGTGCCCTTCAAGATCTTCTGGCGGATTCCGCTGCCGTCGATCGCCGCAGCCGACAAGCACGCCGCGGATATCGCGTCGCTCGTGCATTTCTCGCTCGGCCTGCTGCTGGCCTCGATCCTGCTCGTGCATATCGGCGCGGCGCTGCGCCATCACTTCATCCAGCGGGACAATGTGCTGATTCGCATGCTGCCTTCAAGGAGCCTTCCGAAATGAAAACACTGGGTTGCCTCGTCCCGCTGCTCGCCTGTGCGGTTTTCCAGGCCGCGCAGGCGGCCGACTGGAAGATGGACGCGTCCGGCAGCCGGCTGGAATTCATCACCTCGTTCGAGACCGTGCCGGCGCCCGGCGTGTTCAAGGACTTCGACGTCCGCACCAGTTTCGATCCCCAGGCTCCGGCCGGCGGTCGGCTCGATGTCACCATCAAGGTGGCCAGCGCGGACATGGCCAGTGCCGACATCAACAAGGCGATCGCCGGCGTCGAGTGGTTCGATTTCGCCAAGCACCCGCAGGCCGAGTTTCACGCCACCGACATCGCCCGTGCCGCGGGCCGCTACGTGGCCCATGGCACGCTCACGCTGAAGGGCGTGCAGCAGCCGGTCGACGTGCCGTTCAACTGGGCCCCCGTCGGCGAAGGCGCGACGATGGACGGCGAGTTCGTCGTCAAGCGGGCGCCGTTCGGCATCGGCACCGGCGAATGGGTCTCGACCGACGTGATCGGCCCCGATGTGACCATCAAGTTCCGCGTGCGACTGCGCAAGGCCGGCTGAGATGGCTGGGCTGCGCCGGCTGCGTTTCGCCGTCCTGCTCGCGCTGCTGCTGGCGGCCGGGTGTGCGCAGCCGGGCCGCGAGGCGCTGCCGGAGCCGATTCCCGCGACAGCACCGGCACCTCAAGCGTCGCTTCGCAAGGCCTACGAGGAGGCCGCGGCGCAGGGGCGTCCGGTCCATCGCGTGGATGCCGCGCAATCGCTGGTAGTGATCACAGTGCGTCGCGGTGGAACGCTCGGTCACCTCGGCCACGATCACGTGGTGGCCAGCCACGCGCTCCAGGGATGGATCGCGCCGGACGCCGGCCGAGCCGACCTTTTCGTTCCGCTGGCGGAACTCGCGGTCGACGAGCCGGAGCTCCGCGCCGAGGCCGGCCTGGACACCCAGCCGAGCGCGTCGGACATCGCCGGCACGCGCGCCAACATGCTCGACAAGGTGCTGGAGACGCAGACCTTTCCCTACGCACTGGTCCGCGTCGCCAGCGTCGAGCGCACATCGGCCGGCGTGCGCCTGGATGTCGCGGTCACGCTGCACGGCGTGACGCGGAGCTTCGCGGTCGCGGCGCGGGTCGAGACCGGAAGCGACAGCATGGATATCGCCGGCTCGTTCGAGTTCAACCAGACGGATTTCGGCATCGTGCCGTTTTCGATCCTCGGCGGCGCGGTGCAGGTGCAGGACCGATTGAGCCTGCGCTTCAGGATTCGGTCGCGCCGCGTGGCGCTGCCGGGCGAGCGTCCGGATTGAGGGCGATGCGCTGCCGGCCCATCGCCGCCCTCCTGGCCACGGCGCTGCTCCTGCTCGGGGCGGTCGGCCCGGTCAGCGGGGCGATGGCGCAGCAGCTCGATATCGCAGCCGCGAACCAGGGCGATTTCATCAGGGTGACGGCTTCGGCAGACTTGCAGGTCGACCCGCGCACGGTGTGGGCGGTGATTTCCGACTACGACCATCTGGCCGAGTTCATCCCGTTCATGCGCAGTTCGAAGGTGGTGCAGCGCGACGGCGACAAACTGCAGGTCGACCTGGCCGGGGAGTTCGTCTTCCTGTTCTTCAGGCGGCCGGTCGAGGTGCGGCTGGAGGTGGTCGAAACGCCGCAGCGGCGGATCGTCGCCCATGCCGTGAGCGGCAATCTCCGGGCCATGGAGGGCCGCTATACGATAGAGGCGCTGCCGTCGGGCCTGGTGCGGCTGTCCTATTCGGGCGGCGTCGCGCCGGACTTCCCGGTGCCGCCGGTGGTCGGCCCCGTGGTCGTTCGGATCGTCCTCGCCAAGCAGTTCCGGGCGCTGGTGGCGGAGATCGTCCGCCGCGACAGCGTCGCGCGCGTCGCGCCGGCGCAGTAGCCGGAGATCGACGCTCGCCGGCGGGCGCCGTGCCTCAGTCGTCGACGCCGGTCAGCAGGCCCTGCAGGTCGTCGTCGAAACCCGCCACGGGATGCGCCTTGGCCAAGGCCATCCAGACGGCAAAGGGCATTCGCGGCAAGGCACGGTGCACCGCCGAGCGCGCAACCACCAGCCGCCCCTGCTGGGCGATCAGCACACCGCACTCCGGCGGGATTTCGTCCGGCTCGCCGACCGGGCGCCCCTTGGCGTCGCAGCCCAGCACGTACCAGCACTCGCCGCCAAGGTCCAGGTAGGCGGCGCGCTTGTCGGGCTTGCGCAGGTCGCTCAGCAGGTCGGCCCGGTTCACCTTGACCTCGTGCACGACCGGCTGCGCATAGGCCTCGACGCTGGTGTTGCGGATCGAGAAGACATCTGGCCGGGCGATGCACCAGCGCGGCTTCTCGCCCTCGGCCGCGCCAGCCAGCCGGGCCCGCAGGCTCAGGCCGCGCCAGGCCACGCGACCGGCGCGCGTCATCTCGCGCGCGACCTGCTCGACCAGTGCCTCGTGGCGCGACAGCGCGGCCCGGTTCACCACCAGCGTGCACGCCAGTTGAGCGATGCCTGCATCGGTCAGGCGCAGGGTCTCGTGGCCCTGCGCGGAACGCAGGCGCTCGAGCAGACCCGCAGCCAGCAAGTCGACCTCGATTGCGTCGCCGCAGGGCCAGCCTGCAGAGCGGTGGATCTCGCGCAACCGCCGCGCATGCAGGCGGCCGAGCGCCAATGCGCCGGACGGCGGATCTGCAATCGGCGGCGGCGCGCCGGGGTCGACCTGCGGCGGATCGGACGGCGGCGGATCCACCGCGGGTGCGGGCGGCGGCTGCTCGGGCGGCGGCGGTGTCGGAAGATCGGGTGCGGGCGGCGGCGGCCCGATGGGCGTGCCGGCGCCGGCATGCAGCGAGGCGAATGCGGTCATCGCTACAGATTATCGAAAAGCCGTCGAATGGCGAACCCCGCGGCGCCTTGCGGGCCTTTCAGAACAGGTCGAGGCCGGCAGCCAGCATCAGCGCAACGCCCGCAGACACGCTCGCCCAGTGGGCGAGGTTGGCGCACAGGTCCCAGTCGCGGTGCCTGTGCTCGGTGAAGCTTGGCGTTCATCATTGCGCTCCGTGCATCAATGCTATGTCCACCTTGCCTCTTGTCGCGATGAAATCGGCGCCGCAGATTGGTGCGGCTTCGGCATGAATGAAGAGATCGTCGCCAGGCCGGGCGCAAGACAGCCTAGTGGAAATCACGGCTCGTGTTGCTCTGTGCCAGCCGTCCCAGCAGTGGCGTCAGGTCCCTGAAGCCGGTCGCCACGAGATGGCGCACCTCGCCGCCGCTGTCGACGTCGCGCTGCCAGGTGCCCTGTACCGCCAGCAGCTGCGCCTTGAACAGCGGCTCGCGCCAGGCTTCGACGACATGGCTCCAGACGATCACGTTGACGTTGCCGGTCTCGTCCTCAAGGGTGACGAAGATCGAGCCGTTGGCGGTCTGCGGACGCTGGCGGCCCTTGACGATGCCGCAGGCGCGCACGGTCTGGCCGCTGGGCAGCGGGCGCAGCTGCTCCGCGCTCATGAGCTGCATGCGCGCCAGCCGCGAACGAAGGAGCGCCAGCGGATGGCGGCGCAGCGTCAGGCCGAGCGAGGCGTAGTCGCCGACGATCTCCTCGCCTTCGGACGCGGCGAGCAAGCGCAGCGCAGGCTCGTCGATCGGCACGCCCTTGAGCAAGACCGGCGCCCGGCGCTGCGCGGTCGCATCCCACACCTGCTGCCGGCGATGGCCCGAGAGCGACATCAGGGCATCGGCCGCAGCCAGCGCCGCCATGTCCCTGGCGTCGAGCTCGGCGCGCAGTGCCAGGTCCTCGGTGCTGATGAATGGCGCCTGGGCGCGCGCCTGGAGCATGCGTTCGGCGCCGGCCCTGCTGAGGCTGCCGACGCGTTTCAGGCCCAGGCGCACGGCTGGCTGGTTCGCGTTGCCCAGCCGCTCGGCATGGCGCGCCTCGGTGCCGGGCGGCGCACGCGGCGCATCGGGCGCGCGTGCTTCGATCGTGCTGTCTATCTCGCTGGCCGTGACATCGACCGGCCGCACCTCGACACCGTGGCGGCGCGCATCCTGCACCAGCTGCGAAGGGCTGTAGAAGCCCATCGGCTGGGCATCGAGCAGCGCGGCCAGGAAGCAGGCGGGCTCGTGGCGCTTGAGCCAGGCGCTGACGCAGACCAGCAGCGCGAAGCTGGCCGCATGGCTTTCCGGAAAACCATAGTCGCCGAAGCCGAGGATCTGCTTGAAGATCGCTTCGGCGAAGGCCGGCTGGTAATCTCGATGAACCATGCCGTCCACGAGCTTCTTGTGGAACTTCTCGAGGCCGCCCTTGCGCTTCCAGGCGGCCATCGCGCGCCGCAGTTGATCGGCCTCGTCGGCCGTGAACTCGGCCGCGATCATCGCGATCTGCATCACCTGCTCCTGGAAGATCGGCACGCCCAGCGTGCGCTCCAGCGCCGGCCTCAGCTCTTCCTTCTCGTAACGGATCGGCAGCCCCTGGCGCAGCCGCTCCCGCTGCTTCAGATAGGGATGCACCATGCCGCCCTGGATCGGCCCGGGCCGCACGATCGCGACCTCGATCACCAGGTCTTTATAGGTGCGCGGCTTCAGGCGCGGCAGCATCGACATCTGGGCCCGGCTCTCGATCTGGAACACGCCGACGGTGTCGGCGTCGCAGATCATGTCGAACACCTGTGGATCGTCCTTCGGCACCTGGTGCATCTCGAGCGTTGTTCCGCGCCAGCGGTTCATCAGTTCGAGGCCGCGCCGGATGGCGCTCAGCATGCCGAGCGCCAGCACGTCGACCTTGAGCATGCCCATGGCCTCGAGGTCGTCCTTCTCCCACTGGATCACCGAGCGGTCCTTCATCGAGGCTTTCTCGACCGGCACCAGGCGCGTGAGCCGGGTGTGGGTCAGCACGAAGCCGCCGACGTGCTGGCTCAGGTGGCGCGGGAAGCCTTTGAGGGCGCACGTGAGATCGATCCACTGCTGCAGCTTGAGCGCGTCTTCCTGCACGCCCGCGCGCCCGGCCGCCGCCTGCAGCTGCTCGCCGAGCACTGTCTCGTCGAACCAGTAGTGGTCCTTGGCGAACTCGTCGACCAGGCGGGGGTCGATGCCGAGCGCCTTGCCGACGTCGCGCAGTGCGCTGCGCGAGCGATAGCAGATCACGACCGCGGCGATGGCGGCGCGCTCGCGGCCGTACTTGTCGTAGATGTACTGGATGACCTCCTCGCGCCGCTGGTGCTCGAAATCGACGTCGATGTCGGGCGGCTCGTGGCGGTGGCGGCTCAGGAAGCGCTCGAACAGCAGGTTGCCGGTGTCGGGATCGATCGCGGTGATACCGAGGCAGAAGCAGACCGCCGAATTGGCCGAGGAGCCGCGGCCCTGGCAGAGGATCTTTTGTTCGCGGGCGAAGCGCACGATGTCTTCCACCGTCAGGAAGAACATCTCGTACGCGAGTTCATGGATCAGTTCGAGTTCACGCTGGACCTGCAGGCGCACCTTTTCGGGAATGCCCGCGGGATACCTCTTGCGCGCCCCTTCCCAGGTCTTGCGCGCCAGCGTCTGCGCCGGGGTCTCGTCGCGGCCCAGGCTTTCGAGCGGGTACTTGTAGTTCTCGCGGATCACCTGGGGATCGAAGCGGCAGCGATGGGCCACGACCAGGGTGTTGGCGAGCATCTCGGCCGTGTAGAGCCCGGCCAGCCGCACGCGCGGCCTCAGGTAGCGCTCGGCGTTGGACTGCAAGGCAAAACCGCATTCGGCCACGGTCCGCCCTTCGCGCACCGCGGTCAGCACGTCGTGCAGCGGCTTGCGCGCCCGCGAATGCATGTGGACGTCGCCGGCCGCCACGAGCGGCACGCCTGCACGCCGGCCCGCCTCGAAAAGCGCGACGAACCAGAGGTCGTCGTCGAGTTCGTTGAGCAGTTCCAGGGCCAGCCAGAGCTTGCCGTCGAACTGCGACCTGGCGGCCACCAGGTCGTCGTGCAGCGCGTCGGCATCGATGGCCTCGCCGGGCTTGCGATCCGGGACGAAGAGAATCTCGCAGTGCTGCAGCGAGGCTACGTCGCTGCCTTCCCAGCTCACGCGGTACTCGCCCTTGGGCAACTCGGTGGTGCGCGCCGCGGTGATGAACTCGCAGAGATTGCCCCAGCCCTCGGTGTCATTGGCGATGACCACCAGTCGGAAGCGCTCGAAGCGGAACTCGCTGCCGAACAGCAGCCGGAAATCCGGGTGGCGCGGGATCGGCTGTTCTTCGGAGTGCTCGAGCTCGTAGGCGTCGAGCTTGGCCGGCAGTTCACGCAGGCCCACATAGGCCCGCACCACGCCGGCCACCGAGCACTCGTCGGTGATCGCGAGTGCCGCATAGCCGAGGTGGTAGGCACGCTCCACCATTTCTTCGGGGGTGGAAGCGCCGCGCTGGAAGCTGAAGTTGGTCAGGCCATGCAGTTCGGCGTACTCCGGCAGGCCCGGCGCGGGCGCATCGCGCTGCGGCAGCGGGTGCACGTCGCCGAGGATGAGCGAGCGGATCTTCTTGTCGCTGAGTTCAGGCATAGAGGCCTTGCAGGTACCAGCGCACCTCGCCGGCAGAAAAACAGGCAGTCGGGCGCTCGCGGAAGATCCAGACCAGGCCGGCT
Source organism: Variovorax sp. P4_D9 (assembly GCF_056401695.1). NCBI lineage: Bacteria > Pseudomonadati > Pseudomonadota > Betaproteobacteria > Burkholderiales > Comamonadaceae > Variovorax > Variovorax sp. P4_D9. The sequence goes on along the minus strand of NZ_JBFUIU010000147.1, from coordinate 192 downwards.
TCGGGGCTCTCGGCGACGTAATAGTCGCGCACCGCGGGATGGCCGCCCTCCCCCACGCCGCCCCACCAGCCGGCCTCGACCCGCTGGGGTCCGATCAGCTTGCGCAGCGGTCCGCGGTAGCAGGGCCGCTCGCCGTCCATCTCGAGGCGCAGGGGTTCGGGCAGCAGCCACGCCGGATAGATCGCGTCGGCC